>JAYWHF010000131.1:0-13202 GCA_043777855.1 Gammaproteobacteria bacterium
CTTTAAGTAAGCGCTTTAACTCTCCATTACGAAACTTGATGTCAGCGGGAATGGTGGCAGCAAATTCCACAAGAGGATGGTCCAGAAACGGCACGCGGGCTTCCACGCCGTGCGCCATGCTCATGCGATCCTCCACCTGCAACAGCGCTGGCAATAGCGTCTTGAAGTCGAAATGCGTCATGGAGTCGAAGTAAGACTCCTTGCCCACGTTGCTTCCCCAAAAAATGCTTTTGAACTCATCGAAGGTGGCGCGCTGGTCAATGGCCTCGGGCGCAAGAATGCTGCCAAACGTATTGGCCCGGTTCACCAGGCGCCAATAGCGTTCGTCACGTTCACCAAACAAGCCGCTCGACCAGAACTCGCGCAGCATGGGCTTGTACTGGCGCAGCGTCTCCAGGTTGGGAATGATGGACTCATAGGAGACCACGTAGTTGCCATTGTGCAGAGAGCCATCAATAGCCCCTTTGATGCACTGCTCAAAATAAGCTACCAAGTAGCGGGCATAGCCACCAAAAATTTCATCGCCTCCCTGGCCACCCAGAACCACCTTGATGTGTTGGCCGACCTGTTTGGAAACCATGTACTGCGGAAAAGACCCGGGGCCAGCCGTTGGCTGATCCAGATGCCAGATAACCTTTGCAATGTTGTCCACAAAATCATGCTCACCGATATCCGCCACATGCAATTGCATGTTCTGCTCGTCCGCGAGAGCTTTAGCGTAGCGTGATTCATCAAAATCAAGGCCGTCCATAAACCGGCCGTTGAATGCCTTGAAGGGACCATCTGGGCGCACCCCACGTGCAAGAGAGGCCAACAAGCTGGAGTCGACCCCACCACTCACATAACTCCCCACCTCCACATCGGCCCGCATGTGCATTCGCACGGAATCTTCCATCAGATCGCGTAAACGCTCGGTAAACCATTGCTCGGTATGGTCGTAATCGACCTCGTAATGCACTTCCCAGTAACGCTGCAACTGGGGCTCTTGGCCAGGTTTGACGTAGCCAAAGTGCGCGGTTGGCATCTGCCACACGCCGTCCATTAGTGTCTTTTCACCCAGGCAAAACTGAAAGGTGAAGTAATCGGAGAGAGCCGCGCTATTGACCGAACGCCGATCTAAAAACGGAAGCAGAGCCTTGATTTCGGAAGCGAAATAAAAGCCTTGTGAAGTCTTTGCCCAGTAAAGTGGTTTTATGCCAAACCGGTCGCGTGCCAGAAACAAGCGTTGTTCAGTCGCATCCCATACTGCAATAGCAAACATGCCACGCAATTTGTTGACACAGTCTGAACCCCATCGCTCAAAGGCCCGCAGCACCACCTCCGTGTCCGAGTGGGTGCCAAATTGGTTGTCGCCCAGCTCAGCTCGCAACTCGATGTAGTTGAATATTTCGCCGTTGTAGATGATGGTGTAGCGCCCATCATCACTGTGCATGGGTTGTGCGCCCGTCTCCAAATCGATGATGGAGAGTCGTACATGCCCTAAGGCCACCTGACCACTGTTCGATATCCATTTACCCGTGCCGTCTGGCCCACGGTGTCGGATGCGGGTCAAACCGACATCCAGGTCGGCTGAAGATTGTTCAACTGCACGAGAGCAGTCCGCAAGAAGACCAAAAATTCCACACATTTCTATTCAACTTTTTCCGAGCAGAAGTTCAAATAGCCGCTGCAATCGAACCCTAATTTGACCTACTGTAGGACGAAAACTGGCACGGACTCTCTCAGGTAGAGCATGCCAACAACGCACCAACACCCAGACCGCCAAGCGTTTGGAAGTAATTACTCCACATCTCCGAAACACAGTTTCAGTACACAACACAGATATGGATAAATGCTGAGGCCACGATGATCCAGTATCTGGCATTGGAGATATTTCCAGAAAATCTACGGCTGGCAAAGTTAGAGGTATGGATATGGATTGAAACGCATCATGGTGCACATTGGATATTTCGAGGGTATATTGAATTTTTCCCCCGCGCAAACCACTCAACTTGAATTTCACAGGAGCGTTGATTAACGCTTCATCCCATCGAATCGCGATCGCCCCTACAGACATAGGTGTCATCAAAGATAACTCAATCGCGACGGGGCTAGCTAAGCGGGAGTCACCTGAAGAGTATGTGCGGGGAGCAATATATGTAAAGGGAAACCATAGAGCCTTTTCCAATCGCTGGGAACTAATGTGGTCAATAGACTTTGGATTGTGCTTTGCAAGCCAAGAAAACTCGTCCTGAAAATAGGGTTGTTCTCCTGGCCTCAGTGAATCCGACCATTCTTCCTCCATTACTCTATCCACCAATTGAATCATCGCTGAATACGAATAATTTTGATTCTTCGCTACCTCATCAAATGCCTGATCAATGATCTTCTGCGCTTTTTCAGGTGATTGAAGAATTTGCACAATTTCCGCCATGTTTGAGTGGTCACGCTTGAGCGGAACGTAGTGACGCCAGGGAATTAAAACGCCAGAATAATCACCCTCGTAAAGTATCATGAGCGTCCGTAATGCCGCTGACTCAAAGCATCGCGGCGAGATGACATTCATCATTACATGGCAATCTTCGCCCTTAAAAAACAGGTCGCGCAAAACCTCGAAGTCTTCATCTGGATATTTGAGCAGATGAGCTTCCACATTTCGCTGTATCTCGCCGGTGAAGTCACAAATGCTCGCGCCACTTTCCGTGCCTAATGTCGCGCGGCAATTGGAAATAAAATCAATCCAATGCTCCCCGTATATTCGATCCTCTTCGCAGAAAGATATATCGACTTTTAGATGGAATCGCGCAGCATCATGGAGAAAACGCTCCGCGATCTGCCACTTCTGTAGCGTATGTGAACCCATCCAAGCAGGCAGCTTTCTAGCACGGTACCCAACATCTAAAAGGCGTTCTCGGTAGGGTTTTACTGCCAAATCCACTAGAGCTTGTGGCACATAGCCGGCCAGGACGGTTTCTTTTCGCACATTTGGTAGTTTTTTCGGACTGTAGACAGTATCAATAATGTCAGGTCCAGCCAGCGGAAAAAGCGCGTGTATGCCCATGTAAGCAAAAGCGCTAACGGTATCGTTGATCCATCGATAATCGTCCTGCACAAAAGCAGCCTTGAATCCACAAAACTTGCTAATACGCAGGCGCGCCGCAGGAGAAATGTAATTATCGTAACAGGCCACCAAAGAATAATGAAAGACCAAAGCATCAAACCGTGATAAATCCAACCAATCAGGCAAGTCACCTAAATTTGATAGTATAAAATACTCATTTTTAGAATAGCGCTTGAAAGCTTCTACATGGTCAATGATGGCTCCTGCCGCCCCAGGATAATAGTGACAAAGAAGCAGAATATTTTTGGGGGTGACTTGACTCATGATTGAATTTTCAGCGCTTTACCAGTGCGAAACCTCGCAGCCGCGCTAAAGGCATGAACGCATCCGAATTGAAACATTTCGTAATTGCAAGAACTTTCTGGTGAAAATCACTGTGCCCAGTAGCGTTCTCCGCGCCAACCAATGTTGGATAGACAACCCTAGTAAGAAAATCAAAACAACCAGTGTGAAATTCCGCTGTGGTGGCGAATGCTTGATCTAGGTAAGCTCGCATTTCTGATAATGGGGAGTAATAGTTGATATTGGCTGGTTGAAGTTTTTCGATGCCTACCTTTTCGCGCAATCGATTCAACTCCCCAAACCCGTCGAGATAGCCCTCCAAAAGCAATAGCCGACCACCAGGCCTTAATGCTAAATTCATGTTTTCAATTGCAGTTTTTTGTTCCGCGAAATCACGCAGGTTAATCAACACTCTTACGCACACAATACTGTCGTAGGGCCCTTGCCATGCAGATGGTGCAAGTACGTTATCGTGGAAAAACCGGTTGTTGCACTCCCCATGATTAGCAACAGCTTGAACAATCATGTTTTCCGCGTAGTCAAACGCATCCACATGGGAAACTTGCTGCCGCAAAATATTAGTTAGAAATCCATTACCGCAACCCACCTCGAGAACCCTATCTGTAGGTTCCAAATTCTGCAGCAGGAATTCAGTTTCAAGCTCACGTTGTGATACATCCGCAATATTCACTGCTGTCACATCCCTTTCCTGTACGGCTCGCTCATTCCAATGGATATCTGTCGCACTTTTAGACATTCTTCAACTCCTTAATAGTATGGGAAACTGCTTGCAAAATCGGCTCAAATATAGCTGCCGCATATTTTTTGTGCCCTTGCGCACTCAGGTGAAGCACGTCAGGCTCACTAAGTAACATGCTCGACAACCCTGATCTATCCAACCCGGAAAATGCCGCATCGATGTCACATAGAACGACTTGGCATTCATCAGCAACTTCTCGCACAATATCGTTATAAATTTCGCGGCGATCTTCCAGCGACTGGCCGGAAACGAGAGGATGAAGTCGCAATGTCGGATGATTGGTCGAAAGTACGATGTGAGTAGCCCCAAATACCCGTGCCCGTGCAATCATTTCCACAAGATTGGCGCGGTACGCATCTTCTGAAACCCGTGGCAGACCACGGTCACTGTCCCAGCAATTGCAATCATTAAGGCCGAACTGTAGGGTCATCACGAGTGGCTCGAGCACTTGCACATCGCGCGGAAAACGTTCTAACCCTTGCCGTGTAGTTTCGCCAGATATACCTCGGTTGAAAAAATGAAGGGCGTCTGCGTCTATCTCAGTAGAGACGCTTACACGAATTTTGCGAGCCACCAATTCCGTCCAGCGTAATGAATGGTGAACGTATTGCCCTTCCGTAATGGAGTCACCCATAAAAACAATGGTTATTGATGGAATTTCAATATTTTTATCCAATTACTACCCCTTAAACTGACTTTGTTTTTGAACAACAACATTCATTTCGATATTTACAATCAAATAGGGCGAAACTATATTAAATAAATCAGGTTCGTCTTGTTTTATTCGATTAATCCATGCAACTAAATCTTCTTCGGACACAGCAGTAATGGACTGCAGAATGCGCTGACCTTCACTATCAATACTCAAGCCTTTAAATTCTTCACTCTCAAACCATTGCCGAAGCGCACCCTCCCTAGGAGGAGGTCTATAACGTAGCCTAGTTTCGCCTTGCCAATAAGGTGAAGTCGTAGATATCTCTAACACATTACACCCATGTATTTTTAGGAAAAACAATTTAATCGAATGTTCATCAAAATTTCTTAAATGTATATATTCGTATGGCAGTCCATCTTGGAGATAAACTTTTAAATCTTCCTTGTAGGGAACTCGAACAATTAGATGGCCGCCTGGTTTCAAAACACGCAATATTTGTTTTGTACAAGCATGCAGATCAATCACATGCTCTAGTACATCGCAGGTAACAATCGCATCAAAACACTCATCGTTATACGGCATGTCCTCGATGCGCGAGAATGCTACTTCTATACCATTATCTTTAGCCTTTCGTAAATAATCATGACTAATATCAATGCCATACCGCTGCAATCTATCAATTGGACCTAATACTCGCCCCAACCCAACTCCAACATCTAGAATGCTAGCGCTATTGGGAACGTACTTATTAATAAAGAAGCGTGTTGATTCCTCCAGTTGTGTCCACAATGCATTCTCTATGAATGGATTGTCGCTGGTCGGATTCATAGAGGCCAAATGATCAGAAGCAATTTTTTTATAGTTATCTACATAGCGATCTGGCGTTGAAAAAACCGGAATACCATCAACCATATCAAGGGGGGGGCGATTAAATTTATTGAGATGCATATCCGTTCTCCTTTAAGAAAACTTCCACTCTGCCGTATGAAAAAAGCTGGCAGAAAGAGGACCAAGAGACTCTGGGAGTTCAACTCGAACCGAAAAACTCCTACTCAACAAATCGTAACGCTGGGTGCTGTTGATTTGTTCAATTGGCGAATAATCGAGCACGCTGATGCCAATCGTGTATTCACCAGGGCCAATCTGGCAAGGATTTAAAAGCATTTCAATCTGTCGAGTTGCGCCGCTCTTTATTTCAAAATGATCACGAGGACTGTAAATGCGTGTTTTGCAAACCCCCATGTGATCGTTCACCGCAATTCCATATCGACAGTTGAAAACGCCATCTCGTTCGGCAACTAATGTCATAACCAATTTCGCTGGACGCATTGCTATCAGCCTATCAGTAGTTCCTCGCTCACTCACTACCGAAAGCCCCGCCACCTTGACACCAAGGGCAGATTCCCAACGAGAAATGCCGCCTGGCGCTTCAAGACTGAATCCCAGCGGATTGTCATTAGGTAAATTTGGAGTTTCACCGTGAGGCAAAAAGATAGGCTCTTGAAGTAAAACTGAGTTTGGCAAGCCGCCAATTCTTGTTTTAGATGAATTAATTTGATCAATTTCGGATATCTCAGTACAACCCTCTGCCTTAGAAGCATCAATAGATACATCCATCAAGGCAACTGGATTGGTCATTGAAATCTGTCCTATTGGCCCATGCATGTATTGTTCATATGCTTTTACTACTAGGAAAGCCTCACCTCGCATGCGAATACGCCCCTGATCAAGCCATATCGCTACATCGCAAAGCTCTAATACTTGTTGCATGGAATGCGAAACAAGCAACATGGTGCAACCAGAACTCACCAGTTTTTCGACGCGTGATTTTGATTTCGCGACAAAGTACGCATCACCCGCACCAAGCACCTCATCCACAATCAAGATATCGGGACGAATGGCCGTTGCTGCCGCAAACATAAGTCGCGCCTGCATACCCAACGAATACGTTTTAAACGGCTGATCCAGAAAATCATCCAATTCGCAAAAGTCGACGATTCCCTCCATCGCTTTTTGGTATTCATCCCGAGCCAAGCCGTTGTACTGCAAAGATGCCTCTACGTTTTCACGGCCGGTATATTCTGGGTGAAAACCCAAGCCGATGTTCATCAGTGCTTGGACAGTGCCATTGACTTCTACTTCGCCTGAAGTCGGCGCAAAGTTGCCGCAGATCAGCTTAAGTAGGGTGGTCTTTCCAGCACCATTGCGACCGACAATGCCGATGCGGTGGCCTCGCGGAACGTCCAGAGAAATATCGCTCAATGCTGCGAATTCTTTGGATGGCGTTTTCGTTTTAAATCCAAACCGTTGCAACCCCAGCACATCAATAAGCTGGTCGCTTTGGCTACCATGCAGTTTGTATATTTTGGATACATTCTGCAGGCGAATGGCGAGCGGCTCATGCATAGTCGAAGAAGACATATTTAGCTCGCTGAAAAACATTGAACCCGACAAAAAAACTCCCCACTCCCAACATCATAGCACCACCTGCGGCAATAGGGTCGGGCCATGTTCCGTAGCAAATAAGCTGCTGAAACGTCAGAACGAAATAGGAGAGCGGATTCAAATAGATAAGTGGTTTCAAAGCCACGGGCACCATCTCGGGCGTGTAAGCAAATGGACTCAGTACAAAAAGCAGCATGGTCACTAGCCCTAGACCATGTTGAATATCTCGTGCCACCAGAGAGAACAAAGAGAACATCCACCCAATTCCCATGGCAAACATGAGCAGTAACACCCAGAATACGGGTACGAGCAACACAGCCTGCCAACTTGTTCTGCCAAGTGCAAAACCTACAACTAAGGTAATTGCGAGTCCGATCAGGCTTGTAACGTGGGCAGAAAGCGCAGCCCGAAGCGGAATGAGCTCAGCTGGGAAAACTGTGTTTAACAATAGGTTTTTGTTGGCTGACAAGGATGAGGTAGCGGCAGTAAGGGCCTCGTTAAAGGCCATGAGTGGCACAAGTCCAGAGAGCACCAAAACGACATAGCCCATCTCGGTGAGCCCTGAAACACGAACCTTGAAAATGAAGCTATAGAGGCCGGCGTAAATTCCCAACTGCAAGAGTGGAAACAGAAAGACCCATAAGGAACCGAAAGCCGAACCGATGTAACGCTGGCGAATGTCATGCATAACGCCCTCGAGCACTCTATGGCGATAGCCAGCCAAAACCCGCAAAGAGCGAAATATGCCAAGATGAGCACTCATACCCGCTCCCCGAGATGTTGATTGCTACGCCATTGAATGAACTCGCGCAAACCCACGTCTAGGTCAATCTCGGCGCTAAAGTTGATCTCTAGGCTGGCCTTTTCTGTATCTCCAACTCTATTCCGCACAAACGGGCGTTCGCCAGGCTCGAAGCGTGCAGACGTTTTGTTCGGGTGCCTAACGTTTAACAGGGCCACGAGCTCCGCAATGGAGGTCTTGATGCCAGTACCCACGTTGTAGTATTGATTGGTGGAGGCTGACTGCATGGCCAATACATTGGCTCTGGCACAGTCCCGCACGTCAATAAAGTCATACGACTGTGATCCGTCGCAGTGGATCACCGGTTGCTCACCCGCATCCAGTGCATTGAGCATGCGAA
This sequence comes from Gammaproteobacteria bacterium, assembly GCA_043777855.1. GTDB lineage: Bacteria > Pseudomonadota > Gammaproteobacteria > Pseudomonadales > Cellvibrionaceae > Cellvibrio. The sequence continues at coordinate 8,385 of JAYWHF010000131.1, forward strand.
CAACGACCCCTACGTAGGCACCCTTATCGTCTTGTCGCGCTCCATACACATTCATATAACGCAAACCGACATACTCAAAACCGCTACCTTTGCTCTGCTCGCGGTTATGAAGCGCTCGCATCAGCATTTCGCCGCAGACTTTGCTGGCCCCGTAGAACTCTTGGCAATTAAAAGGGTGATCTTCTTCCATGGGTTCGGTAACCGCATCGCCATACACAGAAGCGGAGGAAGAAAACACCAAGCGTTTAACACCGCTGGCGATCACCGCTTCGATCACATTCATGGTGCCCGCCACGTTTACTTCGAATGCGGAGCGTGGATATTCATGACACTGCAACAGCCATAGAGCAGCCAGATGAAATACGCCATCCATACCCGCCATTGCACGCAGCAAGGTGTCGCGGTGAAGGATGTCACCACCTTCGGCAAATACCTCTGCACGTGGGTCGCGCAGCGCCTGCGCCAAGTTGGCACGCGTGCCCCGCGAGAAGTTGTCATAAACGCGAACCTGTGCAGCCCCTTTCGCCAGGAGCTGCTCTACAAGATGGGAGCCGATAAACCCAGCACCACCAATGACCAAAAAGCGATTGCCCTTAATCTGCATCCTCAACCGCCAACCTGTGCCATTAACTTATCGTGCTTGGCGATGCTGCGTTTAATTAACTCAGCGTTTGCCTTGGTCCAATCAACCGTGCGACGTACGCCCTCTCTCACATCAATCTGCGCAGTAAAGCCCAGCTCGAGCTCTGACTTTTCAGTGGAGGCAAAACGCTTACCAGAGCGATCCCAGTCGCGAGCAGGACGCAAATCTAAGGGCGTTTTGTTGCCAGTAAATTCGTTAATGAATGTCGCTAACTCCAAAATGCTGGTTTCTCGCCCTGTCGCCAGGTTGTACACGCCACCCACTGCACCCTTCAACGCACAATCCATCAGCCCACGTGCCATATCCTCGACGAAAATGAAGTCGCGACTTGCATTGCCACCGTTGTCCAGAGGAAGCGCTTCACCGTTTAGCGAGCGCCAAATGAAGGTCGGGGTTACGTTGCGCCAAACAGTGTGGACGGTTCCACGCCATTGACCAGCACCTAGGATTTCTCGCGGACCAAAAACGTTGGAGAAACGGGCCTTCACAAACGGCAGCTTGTGCTGCTGGAAGTAATAATTGCCATACAGCTCGCCAATGATTTTGGAAATAGAGTACGGGCTGTCGTGGTACAGCGTTACAGGTTGCTCTTCTGTGGTGGCAGTCGGCGCGTCGTAGGTTTTCTCGGCCACGGCGCAAGCGGCAGCGGCGTACACCACCTTTTTAAGCCCCTTGATCTCCTTGAGGCGATCAAACAGTTTGAGGGATGTCAGGGTGTTGTTGTCGTGGTCGGCCAGAGGGTTGGCAATGGATGACTGATTACCATGGTAGCAGGCCAGGTGAAAAGCGTAGTCCAGATCATTCGGCAAATCCGCCAGAATTTTGTCATCGGTAATGGAGCCGAATACAAAACGCACGCGTGGGTCGCTAGGAATATTGGCGACATCTGAGGACAGCAGGTTATCCACCACAACAATCTCGCGCGGGGTCTGCTCCAGAATCTGGTGAACCAAGTTGCTACCAACAAAGCCTGCACCGCCCACAACGAGTACCTTGGCACCCGAAAAACTCAATGTAGTCATACGTGTGGTACCTCTATTACTGTGCCGATGGCGATTTGAGGTGGGAGAAGACATCGGTCACGCCATGCTTGTCGTACCAAGCCAGTTGGCGGCGAATGGTCTCGGCAAATGCAACTTGTGCTTTCCAGCCAAATGCCAGGTTTGTTTCAGACGCGTCAAGTGACACCACCGGCACGTCGTCTGCTGCAGGCGGAACCACGGGCACTTCTTTTACGCCCAGACCCAGGTAGTCAGTGACGATGTCAAAAATCTCTTTGATGGAATGCGCTTCTCCGCTGGCGAGGTTAAAGACGCCTGTGGGCGCATCCGCCTTGATGGCCATATCCATGAAGTTCAGAAAATCCGACATATCCAAAAAGTCACGCGAAGTATCGGAGCAGAAGCAGTTTTGCCCCGCCTTCAGACGCTTATAGAAAGTCGGGATGGGGCCAATGGCTAGGCGTGGCCCCGTCACGTTGGCGATACGCAGCGAAAGCGTGGGTACACCTGACAACAACATAAACTGCTCACCAGCCGTCTTGGTAATGCCATAGCTGGTGAAAGGGGCTGTCGGATGGCTGGCAAAAATAGGCAGCTGTTGCGGCCTGCCGTAACACAGCGCGGTCTGAAAATTGATGAGCCGCTTGATGCCATGGGCCTTGGCCGCCCGCGCAACGTAAGCGCTGCCTATGACGTTGGTGCGCGAATCTTCAACCCAGTCATCAGGGTCTTTGTAGGCAGCGGCAGCGTGAATCACTACGTCGGGCTTGAACTGGCTGAAACAGCCATTCACCAGTGCCTCATCAACAATGCTGCCTTCTTTGACTGTCAGGCCGTCCACTTCCGGCACCACTTCGCGTTTGCCAGTGGCAAAGTTGTCGATGACCAAAATCTGGTGCCCCTTCGGGAGCCAGTGTTCGATGAGATTGGAGCCGAGGCAGCCTGCACCACCCGTTATCAAAATTCGCATGTCAGTTCCCGTTTACTTACGCTCTTGACGCAAGTGGGTGTATTCGCCGAGTGTGCCGTGCTGCTGGTAATAGGCCATGGCAGCAGAGACTGTTTCTTGCAGAGGGGTAAACTCAATGTTGCCGAAGTCTTCAAAGGTTCGTGAAGGGTCCAACAGAATGGAGAAAACGTCGTCTGGACCCAACTCCTTGACTTCGGCCTTGGGCTTACCAGGCACATCCAGTGCATTCACGACGGCGTCGTACAGTTCCTGAATAGCGACATCTTTACCAGATGAGAAATGGTAAGCACCGTGGCCGACGCCATCGCATGCCTTCAGCACCACACGAGCCAGGTCTTTAACGAAGACGAAATCGCGGCGGGCCTGGGTCACGAAGCACTGCTTCCCGTCTTTCAGGCGTTGGTAAAAAATTGGAAGGGGGCCCGCCACGTTGCGAGGACCCACCACATTCGCAAGACGGAAGGTGACAAAGTCCACGCCCGAGAGCTCAAGGTAGTACTCGTTAGTCGTCTTGGTGATGGCATAGCTACTGCTGCCAGGGAAGCGCGGGTGGTCCAGCCGAATGGGCTGCTGCATGGGCTTGAGGCCATAGCAAAGCGCGGTCTGGAAATACACGAAGCGCTTCACGCCAAACTTTTTGGCCGCATCCACCATGTTGGAGCCACCCACGCAGTTGGTCAACGTGTCGTTGTACCAGTCATCGGGGTCCTTGTAAGAGGCGGCTGTGTGGACGATGGCATCGGGTTTAAAGTCGCCGATGAGCTTGTCCATCAAGGGTTTGTCAGCAATGGAGTCAATCACCACGGTGAGGTTCGGGTGGTCGGCCAGATGCTCGCGGCGCCCGGTTGCCAGGTTGTCGACGGCGATCACATGATCGCCACGCTCCAGCAACATTTCAACAACGTGTGAGCCAATCTGACCTAAACCACCAGTTACGAAAACTTTCATTACTTTTCCTTCAATAGATTGAAAATGTGTTGGCACGAGCGCTCAGATCATCAAAGCAAGAATGTCACTTGCTGCCTTGCCAGTACCGTAGGGTTTTGCGCTAACGCTCTTCGGCTGGTTTTGCATTATCCCGTTTGCTGCAGACAAAATAGATGGCGTGGAAGCACCGACTAACTGATTCCATCCCAAATCAACCGTTTCGACCCACTCGGTCTCATCGCGCATGGTGATGCAGGGTACGCCGTAAAAGAAGGCTTCTTTTTGAACGCCGCCTGAATCTGTCAGGATGACGCGGGATGCCTGCTCCAAAGCCACCATATCCAAGAAGGGCAAGGGATCAGTTATGGTTAACTTGGCCAGCAGGGGAGCCAAACTGTAATCGCCAATGAGCTTGCGGGTGCGGGGATGTAGAGGCAACACCACCGGCAACTGGGTGGCGATTTCGGCCAAGGCGGAAAGAATGGAGCTCAGCCGCTGGGGATCGTCGGTGTTTTCTGCGCGATGGCAGGTAGCCAGTGCAAATGCACCTGGCGTCAAGCCCAAAGTTTGCAAGACCGTGCTGTTTTGCCGGGCACGGTCACGGTAGAACAGGGCTACGTCGTACATAACGTCACCGACGTTGTGGACACCCCGGTTGACCCCTTCGGTCTTCAAGTTGTTAACGGCTGTTTCGGTGGGGCAAAACAGCAGCGACGAGACGCGGTCTGCCAGTATGCGATTCACCTCTTCCGGCATGCGCATATTGAAGGAGCGCAAACCGGCTTCAACGTGCGCAACCGGAATATGCAGTTTGGCGGCTGCCAAGGCACCGGCCAAGGTCGAATTGGTGTCGCCGTAGATGAGCAGCCAATCGGGCTTTTCTTGCAGCAAGACATTTTCGACGCCCTCCAGCATGCGACCTGTCATCGCACCATGCTGGCCACCCGAAATTTCAAGGTTGTACTTGGGGTGAGGAATATCCAGCTCTTCGAAGAAGACCTTGGACATATTGTCGTCGTAGTGTTGGCCTGTATGAACCAACACCTCTTCTATTTGTCCAGCGTAGTCGTTGCGGATCGCTCGCGACAACGCGGCAGCTTTGATGAATTGGGGGCGGGCGCCAACCACAGTGACGATCTTTAGGCTCATGTCGTCAGCGCCTGCTTAAGAGCAACAATGATTCGGTTCATCGTTTCATCATTTAGATCGGGGCTAAGCGGCAGGCTCATGACTCGCTCGGCAGCCCATTGACTATTAGGGGTGCATTCAGGACAGCA
>JAYWHF010000132.1:0-1637 GCA_043777855.1 Gammaproteobacteria bacterium
AGGGCAAGAATGTTGGTTTGGAACGCGATACCATCTATCACACTGATAATGTCCGCTATTTTCCCTGATGATTCATTAATTGAATTCATGGTAACCACCACTTGTTGAATTAAATTACCACCATCAGCCGCTATGGTTGATGCACGCTCCGCTAAATGGCTGGCTTGTTGTGCGCTGTCGGCATTGAGCTTCACCGTTGAGGTGAGTTCCTCCATACTCGATGCCGTTTCTTCAAGATTTGCAGCTTGCTGTTCAGTGCGGCTCGACAGGTCGGCATTGCCTGAAGCAATTTCGCTAGAGGCATTGTAAATAGTTTCAGCGGCGGTGCGAATTTCCGTCATCATCGCCGTTAAGCTTTCAGTGGTTTGATTACAATAATCTCTCAATTCATCAAAGGTTCCACCATAGGTCGTGGTGATGCGCTTTGTTAAATCGCCTTTGGCAAGTGCGCCCAACACACGATTAACTTCAGCCAACCCAACATCCGATGTTTGCATTAATGAATTTAAATCTTCAGCCAAATTTAAAAAGAAACCTGTTTTACCCACAGTAGGAACACGCGCCTTAAAATCACCTAATCCAGCGGCTTGTACAACTCCCCTCAACTCAACTTCTACGGCTACTTCTTGTGTGCGATTCACCCACTCAATGACCGAGCCTAAGCGAGCCCCGTCACTCCCGAAAATAGGGTTGGTAATTAACCGGAAACTGATGCCTGAAATAACAATATTGTCTACGTTAGTATTCGTTAAATTCGCAAGCAGGCTATGTTGACGCGCCGGTTCGGTATGGAAAATGTCAATACTATCGCCGATCACTTTATCAACCGAAAATTGAGGAAATACTTTGCGTAGTTCGGGCTCAGCGGCGCGCAGCAGAGTATCAACGGCCTGATTCATGTAAATAATATGGCGATCATTATCAGCCAACATTACGTTAGAGGAGCTTGAGTCTAAGGCACTGCGAACCCGCGCGTTTTGAACTTGCATTTTAGCGGCGTCAGCCAATTGGCTACTCATATTGAGCATTGCTTTGTTGAGTCTACCAAACTCATCTTGACGTTCCGTATTCAGCGTAATGTGGTAATTGCCTTTTACAATATCAGACGTTGCGTTTTGCGCAGAGATAAGAGCTGCTTTTAATGAGTGCGAAATTAGCCAGCCCAGATACCCGCTCACCACAACTAGCAGCGCCAATAAAGCCAAAGTGATGTTACGATTTTTTTCTAAGCTCGCTAAACGCACCTGCAATACCTCAAATATATTTTCAGCGGCGCTGGTATTAAATTGGTATAGGCCATCGATGATCGCGGTTGATTTCGACCATAATATTTTTGGATCTAGCGTAAGCTCTGGTTTGGATAAAATTTCATGATCGACAAGGCTTGCGAAAAGATTAACGGCAATTAACTGCTCATTGGCTGTTTGTACAAGGCTTTTTAGCGAGGGATTGGCGTCGCTGGCTGCCATCAGATGTAACAGCAAATTTTCACGATACACTTTTAGATTGGCGATATTCGAGGCTATTGCGTCACGTTGCATTGGCGTTAATCGATGAGTCACCAAAATGGCATTTCCCATGCCGCGCACCTGTGCCAGTAGCTCGATCAACTTAGGCGCGTTATCAAGGCTTGCAAC
>JAYWHF010000133.1:0-4638 GCA_043777855.1 Gammaproteobacteria bacterium
AAACGCGCCGTAAATACTTCCGTGTAGGCTCGAATCGGCATCCATGCCTCATACGGTTTTAAAGTGAAGAGTATTCTTTATTTGTGCCCTGCTAGTAACACCTGAGCTTTAATAAATTTTTCCACATGTTTACTACCACCCCCGCCATAACAATGACTTCTTCTGCAACAAAAGGCGCGTGGTTTATCTTCGGGAACCAGTCGACTTCAACGCTTTTTTTCGGCAAATCAGAAAAGGCTTGCTGCAATTGCGTCTGGAAATTAAACGATTCAATCACCGCGCCCGCATAAATAAAATGCGCATACACCTTGAGCGCCAGCAGTGTTTTTAAAAAATTCTGCGTAACTCAACGCATTTCAAAGCAGTACGTGTTTCAGAGCAGGATGTTGCAGTAAGATGGTTTGTTGCAGCAACACCTTCAATATTCCTGCGCAATGCAGAAATATTGAAGTCAATCAGATTAAAAAATTGGTTTGGAAAATGATTTGAAAAATGTATCGACGAAGCATGCAGGCCTCAAAGCACCATAGCATTAGAATTGATAGTACACGCCAAAACTGGTTTGAAAGAGTTCGGCATCTATATCCGCGTAGTAGTCATCAACATCTTCTAATGTTGCGCGAAATTGATCGTAACTAAGACGAATTTTCACGCCATTATGAATGCGATATTCCGCACCAATACCCAATGAAGTGCCGGCGCCGCTCCATGATTCAGTATTGGAGCGCGAATAGCGACTGCCAGATCTGTATTCTTCCGAGTAGCCGATGCTGGCCAAACCTGCCTTAACATAGAGTGCTGCGGCGTCATTAATGGCAAGGGTAAATTTCGGAGTTATTGATAACACACCAAAACCTGCAGAACGCAAGCTTGAGCTTCCATCTACGTCAGTTTCACCCAAGTAAAAAGAGCCCTCCAGACCAAACCAAGGTTGGAAGTTGTAGCCGCCAAACACACCAAAACTAGCATCGGTGCTTTTGGAGGTGGCACTATCTTTTAACTCGGATGACTGATGCCCAATAGCACCGCCGATATACCAACCGGTATCAACCAGTGTTTGTTCCTGCGCAAGGCTAGATACCGACGTCGCAAGAAGTAATGCAGTAAATCCAATATTTTTGCAGTTCATGAGAAGCTTCCTTAAGTGTTCTGATGGGAAGCAGAAGTTTAATATGCTTTATCGCGAATAGATACTGAAGATGTGTAACCGGTTGTATCCGCAGGTAACAAGAATGTTTACGCGAGCGACGCCACATCGACTCAATACACATTCCTCAGTAGGAAATTATTCAGGATTTTTTCCTCACACTTTTTAACCCTACCTTATTGAATAATCGACTTATGATTTTTATTTAGGCGACATCGATCAAAAAAAGGTACTTAAAATTAAACCAATGGTAATTGAATGTTAAAAACCGTACCTTGATCTTCATTAGACGTGACCGCCATTTGCCCCTGATGATGATCGTTAATAATATAGTAAGAGTGCGATAATCTTTGCTCAACCGGGCATGCGGGCACATTGGAATTTATGGCAAAAAAAGGCTGAAAAATATCTTTCTGGGCTTCTGCGCTCAGACCTTGGCCATTGTGTTGCACTTTAATCCACAGAGAATCATAAAACTCACCAATTTCGATGTGAATAGCAGGCGCCATTGCCTTATTTTTTCTGGATGCATTTAGCGCGTGAAAGGCGTTACGCAAAATGCGTACAAAAACTTGTTTGAGCTCCGGAGCGAAACACAAAATAGTGGGCAGGGGTGAACTGTATTCACGGCTAATTTTAATATCTTTAAAACTTAACCCCGATAAATCCGCAAATAAGCTACCAGCCAACTCTACGCTCTCATCCATAATGGTTGGTATATTAGCAAGCAGCTTTTGATCGTAGTAACTACCCGCCAATTCGTTCAAATTATTAATGATTGCAAACGCTTGCTGCCCACTCTGTTGCGCGGTTTTTAAAGCAATCAGAAGCTCATCTTTAACATGGCCCAAATCAGCATCAACCACTTGCTGCTGCGCCTTACTTAGCGTCGACACAATGGTTTGCAAGGGTAAATCAATGTCGTAGACCATGGCGGATGTTAGCTCACCCATCGCAGACACTTTGTCTCGCTCGGCGAGCTTATTCTCTGCCTTCATTTGTTTAGTGATGTCGTCAACTAAAATAACAATGCCCGTTTCGCTCTTTCGACCCGATGACAAGTCGCCGTGCCGATATTCGGCTAATGCGTAGAGCGTAAAATCGAAATAATACTGATCGCGTTGAGTGTGCTTGATGGTAATCGTTTCTTTGCTGATTAAAACACTTGCGACCTGCTCAGGCGTTAGCGTAATCGAAGGGTAAGCATCCCATAGTTTTTTGCCCAACACGCTTGCGATAGAGCGACCAGTAACCGATTCAGCAACACGATTCCATTGAATGATTTCCATGTTTTGATTCAGGCCAATCAGCATCAAAGGCATTGAATCCACAATGCTGGTGATATACGCCTCGCGATTCTGTAACTGCGCCGTAGTTTCTTGTAAAGATGAAGTGCGCCTTGCAACGCGATCCTCCAGAGTTGCTTTTATCTCGGTCAATTCCCGATTTGAACGCGCCGCCCTGCGGTTCGCAAAAAATAAAAAAATCGCCACAACCAAGAGAGTTAAAATTAATACGGTAGCTGAAAAATTGGCCACATGTTGCCAGCGAGTACTACCGTCCATATTTTTGAAAGGCGGAGGGTTACTCGTATAAGCCTGAGCCTGAACTGAAAGCAACAACAGAAACGCTAACCAATTTTTCATAGACATTATCACTAAGGGTTTTGATAGCAAAAATGGGATACTAACCTAAACAGAGTTGCTGAACCAACTCGATTTTGACCGAGTATTTGGCATTGCGAAGAGAGGCTAGCAGAATGGCAGCGAATACGGCATTCGATTGAGCTACAAACAGCGTAAAAATGTCTAGATGAAGTGGCTAGATGGAGTGGCTAGAGAAGTGGCGATATGAAGTGGCAAGAAACGCGGCGAAAGATGTGACCTTATTGCCGCGCTCGCGCAGTGTACACAACAACAATAAAAAGACCCAGAAGGGCCTCATTATTGTTGTTGTAAAAACACCCTTAGGCTGCGCGACGCTTGCTCAATAGTAGCCCTGCCGCACAAAAACACAGCAGCAGATCCCACCAACCCGTCATTGAACCACACCCCTTTTTAGACCTGCTGCAGTGGCTGCCGCCACCCACATCGCCCTTTTTCTTGGCGGCTACAAAAACAGCTGTCGTACGCCCAGGCACAGAAAATGTACCCGTCGTTTTATTGCTTGTGGATTGTTTTACCATGGAATCCGTTGACTGCTTCTGCACTCTGTGCAACTGAAAATCCCAACCTTTTAAGTCATCTATCCTGATTGTTTTACTCGTCGAGTTAGCATTAAAAAATACCAGAACATTCTCAAGATCCGGATCAAGATTTGCTTCAGAGTCTTTAATTTCCATTACCACAAGCCCCGGCACTTGACTGGATCCGGTGTTATAAAAACTCACTTGGCTTCTGATTTGCTCAGCAGTTTCTAACCGAAATAGCTTTGAGCTCTTACGAATTTTTAACAGGTCAGTCGTTGCTTCTCGGGCACGGGTAATATCAGCCGCGCTTGGCATAAGTGCCGACATGGCTAAACGTGGCTTCATCATGCCCCAGCTGGCTTGATTATCCTGTGCCAAGGGCAGCCCTTTACCCCAGCCATTTTTTTGATACGAAAAATCTAAGGCGTTAAACCAATCACCTGCATCATAGCTATTGCGATCAAAAGATTTAGATCGCAACATGTCTTGTCCCGCATGCAAAAAAGGAATGCCCTGCGCTAACAATACAATGCTATTGCCGAGGTTTTGCATGCGCACACGATCCGCCATAGAAGTATCTAAAGGCGCTTTGTATTGAATGATATCAAATAAGGTTTCGTTGTCATGCGCTTCTATGTAGTTGATTGTTTCCGACGGATCTTGGGTATAACCAGTTCCATCAAGCGCGGACGCCTTAGTCAAAAAGTCATTGCGATCCATAAAACTGAAATCTGCCAAGGAACCTGCCAGCACAACTTTTAATTTGTCTTCTGCTTTCAACAAACTCGCCAGGGCATTTGCGTCTGCGCTATTCTCAGCATTAGGTGCTGTATAGAGGCCGGTTATAAAACTTTGATTTTTTATCAGATCCATCCCCGAGTCACAGCAACCACCACCGCGCACCGCATCGCGAATACGGTCATTAAAAGTACCCACGCCAGTGCCGCTCATATTGCCAATAGTCGCCTGTTCAAAGCGCGCGTTATCTTTTACTTCACCAAAATTCCAGCCTTCACCATAGAAATAAATGTTGCGTCCATCAACACCGTTTTCCGCCAACGTTAATGCCTGAATATTCGATTTAATGTTTACAATATTTTGCTTCGTGTGGTGACCCATGATGTCATAGCGAAAGCCATCCACTTTGTATTGGGTCGCCCAAATTCTGACAGAGTCCAGCATGAGTTTTTCCATCATGGCATTTTCACTTGCAGTGTTCGCACAACAGGTACTATTTTCGACATCGCCACTCGCATTTAAGCGATGGTAATAATTGGGTACAACTTTATCCAACACCGATGTA
>JAYWHF010000134.1:0-13186 GCA_043777855.1 Gammaproteobacteria bacterium
CGAACAGCGGCTGGAAAAAGTCCGTAGTCAGCGCGAGCAGGGACGACGTTCTCGGCTGCGTGCTGCAATACCCACAGTATCCCTTGTTGGGTACACCAATGCCGGTAAATCAACACTATTCAATCGCGTTACAGGTGCCGATGTTTATGTTGAAAATCAGCTTTTTGCAACCTTGGATCCCACCATGCGCCGTATTGAACTTGCCGATATAGGCGGGGTTGTTTTGGCCGATACGGTAGGTTTCATTAGCCATTTGCCACACAAATTAGTGGAAGCTTTCAGAGCCACACTGGAAGAGGCGAGTAACTCTACGTTGCTCTTGCACGTGATTGACTCGCCAGCAGAAGCGAGATTGCACAACATTGAACAAGTTGAGTTGGTGCTCAAGGAGATTGGTGCCGGCGATTTGCCGCAGCTTAAGGTTTATAACAAAATTGATTTGATTGGCGTTGCGCCCCGTGTTGATCGCGATGAATCGGGTAAGCCAATTGCGGTCTGGTTGTCCGCACAAACTGGTGAGGGTTGCGCTCTCTTAGAGGCGACAGTTTCTGAAATATTGGGTGAGGAAATGGTGGTGGGGCGGTTATTGCTGTCCCCTCATCAAGGGAAGTTGCGGGCAGCGCTTTATCAGCAACAGGCGATTGGAGAAGAGAGTTATCGTGATGATGGCGTGTGTTGCGTTCAACTGCGTATTCCCAAGAGCGATTTGCTGAGAATATTAAGCGCTCAAGCAATAAGTTTTGAAAGTTTAGTTTGGGCGGATTGAAAAGCCGAGTAGTCGCCCTAACATCCTCACCACTTCAAATTTGATAATTTTAACGAGAGCGGAGACACTTATGGCCTGGAATGAACCGGGAAAAGATAATGCAGATAAAGACAGGACCGGCAAAGATCGTGACCCTTGGGGCGGCCGTGGCAATAACGATGGCCCGCCTGATTTAGATGAGGCTTGGAAGAAGTTTCAGAAAAAACTCAATGGCATCTTTGGCGGTGGATCCGGCGGCGGTAATAATAGCAATGCGGGCGCCGGGTTCATCTTTCTTATTGTCTCGATGGTTGCCGTGGTGCTCTACGGGCTCAGTGGGTTCTATACCGTTGATGCCAAACAGCGTGCTGTAGTTCTGCAGTTCGGTGCTTTTGCGGGAATTAAGAGTGAAGGTTTGTGCTGGAATGCGCCGTTGGTTACAAAGGTTTTTATTGTCGACGTGACAGGGCAGCGGCAATATTCAACGCAGGGTTTGATGCTCACGCAAGATGAAAGCATTGTTGAGTTACCTATTTCTGTGCAGTACGACGTTTCGGATATTAAGTCTTACGTGCTCAATGTCAAAGACCCGGACACTAGTTTAAAGCATGCAACCGACAGTGCGTTGCGTCACGCCGTCGGTTCAGCAGAATTGAATCAAGTCTTATCTGAAGGCCGCGCGAGTATCGCCGCCGAGGTGAAGCTGCGACTGCAAACCTATTTGGATAACTACGGTGCCGGAATTCGGATTATCGCGGTGAATATCCAGCAAGCTCAGCCGCCCGAAGAAGTTCGTTCGGCGTTTGATGACGTGATTAAAGCGAAGGAGGATGAGTCACGCTTGAAAAACCAAGCAGAATCTTATTCGAACGGGATTATCCCAGAAGCGCGCGGTAGGTCTCAGCGCTTGCTTGAAGAGGCCGAGGCTTATCGCTCTGAAGTGGTTTCGCGGGCAACGGGTGAGTCCGATCGTTTTGAACGCTTGTTGGCTGAGTATAAGCGGGCGCCGGAGGTTACGCGCAAGCGTCTCTATTTGGAGACTATGGAGTTGGTCATGGGCAAATCCTCAAAAGTCATGGTCGACGTTGAGAACAACAGCATGCTTTATGTGCCATTGGATAAACTCACCAGGCAGGCTACCCCTGCCGTCATTGAGAGTGTTAACGATCATGTTCAGCGCGATATTGAAATCAGTAGCCCAGTCATTCGTCGGGAGGGTCGCTAATGTCAACTAAAAGCTTATTTTCACTGATAACCGCCGCGTTTGTGCTTATCTTGGCCGCCAGCAGTTTTTATATTGTTAATCAATATGAACGTGCGGTGGTGCTCCGTTTTGGAGGGCTCATTCAGCTTGATGTAAAGCCTGGCATCCACTTCAAAATGCCACTGACGGACAAGGTTCGGCGGTTTGATGGTCGCCTGCAGACGGCAGACATGACGCCTGAAAGTTTTTATACGATTGAAAACAAGCGTCTAGTGGTCGATTCCTATATCAAGTGGCGTGTTAGTAACGTGGCAAGTTACTACCGGGCAACCGGTGGCGACGAGAGAGTTGCTGAAGATCGCTTAAGTCAAACGGTTGCCGCAGGCCTGCGGAATCAGTTTGGGCGCCGTACCTTGCACGATGTTGTTTCTGGGCAGCGCGATGAATTAATGGCAGAGCTCAAGAAAAGTTTAAATGAAACGGCGAATAGTTCACTCGGGCTTGAAGTTGTGGATGTTCGAGTTAAGCGGATTGATTTTCCTCCAGAGGTTAGCAAGTCTGTTTTTGATCGAATGGCGGCCGATCGCGAGAAAGAGGCACGTGAGTATCGCTCGCAAGGTAAAGAACAAGCTGAAGTTATCCGCGCCGATGCTGATCGCCAGCGTGTGGTCTTAGAGGCTAATGCTTATCGTGACGCCGAGCGTTTGCGTGGTGATGGCGATGCGAAAGCGGCCGCAATCTACGCGGCTGCTTTCAATAAAGATCCAGAGTTCTACGCCTTTGTTCGCAGCCTGAACGCCTACCGTAGCAGCTTTAGCTCGAAAGAAGATTTGCTAGTGCTTGACCCCAAAAGTGAATTCTTTCGTTACCTGAAAGATTCGCAGGGTAAGAAATAGTTGCTTGGCGGGAATTTGGCAAATCATGCCGACGATTTGCCTACAACTTCCGCTTCGATCAGTGTTAAAATGCCGAAACCGAGCCGCTCGCTCGGTTTTTTTATGTTCGAACAGTTTGTCTTAGCTGTTTAATTGTTGGATTGTTAGAGTCTCCCTATGACCTACGCCGATCGTTGGCTGTTACCGGACGGAGTAGAAGAAATTCTGCCCGCGGAAGCCAAACCACTAGAATTATTGCGTCGCCAGTTGCTGGATTTGTACTCTACTTGGGGCTATGACTTGGTGATTCCGCCCCTCTTGGAATATACCGACTCACTCCTGATAGGGCTTGGCCGCGACATAGATCTTCTAACCTTCAAAGTGACCGACCAGCTTACCGGCCGTACCTTGGGGGTGCGTGCCGATATTACACCTCAGACCGCTCGCATCGATGCGCATAGCATGACCGCGACGGGCGCTAACCGGCTTTGTTACGCTGGCCATGTCGTACACACCAAACCTAAACATCCTCTCGCTACCCGCACGCCGATTCAGGTTGGTCTTGAGTTTTACGGTGAGGTTGGTATTGATGCCGATATTGAGGTTGTGTCGCTGTTACTGGAATCGCTGCGGGTTGCGGGATTGCCTAGGTTGCACATTGATTTAGGCCATGTCGGCGTGTATCGCGCGCTCGCGAAAGTTGCGCAGCTCAATGCAACCCAAGAGGATGAATTTTTCGATTTGCTGCAGCGCAAAGCCAGCACTGAAATTCGTCAGTGGGTTGGCGTTAATGTTAAAGACGAATCCTGTGCCGCTATGCTGCTGGCATTGCCCGGCTTGTCAGGTGGAATCGAGGTGTTGAGCAAGGCGCGTCTCCTGCTGGCGAGCGTTGACGCCGCCGTCGTGGCAGTTGATCAGCTTCAAGTCGTTGCGCACATCATGTCGCAGCGTTATCCCGACGCCGAACTTTATTTTGATTTAAGCGAGTTGCGTGGTTATCACTACCTTACGGGCCTTGTTTTTGCAGCCTTTGCGCCGGGATACGGCAACCCCGTTGCCAGTGGTGGTCGTTATGATCACATTGGCGAAGTCTTTGGTCGCGCACGCCCCGCAACTGGGTTTGCTTTGGATGTATCGGCAATTAGCAAGTTGGGTTTGTTGGCTCCGGTCGTCGTCGCTGCAATCGCCGTTGTTAATGACGGCGGCAGTCTACAATGGCAAGCCGTGCAGGCATTGCGAGCAGCGGGTGAGCGTGTTGTTTATACCTCAGATTTAGAGAGATGTTTTAGCGATCACGAGTTGCGCTTGGTTAACGGCGAATATCAGGTTGTGAAACGCTAGTTCTATCGTCGTTAATTTCTTTTTCATTTGTTTAACAGAGAGTTAATTCAGTCATGGGCAAAAATGTCGTCGTGTTAGGCACTCAGTGGGGTGATGAAGGCAAAGGCAAGATCGTGGATTTGTTGACTGATCAGGTTTCTTTGGTGGCTCGGTTTCAGGGTGGCCATAATGCCGGCCATACTTTAGTCATTGACGGTAAAAAAACAGTCTTACACTTAATTCCTTCTGGTATTTTGCGCGATGGTGTTACTTGTCTCATAGGCAACGGTGTGGTGTTATCGCCGGAAGCCTTGTTTAAAGAAATTGGTGAGCTTGAGGCGACCGGAGTGCCGGTGCGCGACCGGTTGCGTTTGTCGCCGGCCTGCCCACTCATCTTGTCGTATCATGTGGCGCTTGATCAGGCGCGTGAAGTTGCGCGTGGCGCCGCCAAAATTGGAACTACTGGGCGCGGTATTGGCCCAGCCTATGAGGACAAAGTGGCGCGCCGCGGGCTGCGCGTTAGTGATCTGTTGGACATGGAATCCTTCGCAACCAAACTCAAAGACATTCTTCAGTATCACAATTTTGTATTGACTGAGTATTACAAGGTCGACGCCGTTAACTATGAGGAAACACTGGCTAACTGTGTGGCTTGGGCAAAGCTATTGTTGCCGATGGTTGCTGATGTCACGGATTTGCTGCACACGGCGCGCGAACAAGGCCGCAGTATTTTGTTTGAAGGCGCGCAGGGTTCATTGTTGGATATCGACCATGGTACTTATCCGTTTGTCACCTCGTCGAACACGACGGCGGGCGGAACTGCTACGGGTTCGGGCTTTGGTCCGCTTTACTTGGACTATGTGTTAGGCATAACGAAAGCCTATACAACTCGCGTAGGTTCTGGTCCTTTTCCAACGGAATTGAATTGCGAAATTGGCGCTTACCTTGGTGAAAAAGGTCACGAGTTCGGGGCAACTACGGGCCGTAAACGTCGCTGTGGTTGGTTTGACGCGGTAGCGGTGCGCCATGCTAACCGTATCAACAGCGTCACCGGCGTGTGCCTAACCAAGCTGGATGTATTGGATGGTTTGTCGACGGTCAAAATATGTATTGCTTATCAAGATTCCAAAGGCAGCTCGGTGGGTATCCCCTACACCGCTGAAGGTTGGGCGGATATTCAGCCTATTTATGAAGAAATGCCGGGCTGGAATGAATCGACCGTGGGTGCTCAATCTATTGCTGAGTTGCCTGCCAACGCTCGCGCTTACATCAAACGGTTGGAGCAGCTTATGTCCACGCCTATTGATATTATTTCTACCGGGCCTGATCGCGTACAAACCATAGTGCTGCGTCACCCCTTTTCGGAATAGTTTATCAACGATTAAATGCAGTTAGTTTTTTTAAGTTTGCAGCGCGCACTGTCCGCGAAAATGGAGAGTCGGTATGTGATATGCCGACCCTCCTTTTTTATAAACGTCGTTTGAAGAGGTAACCGATAATGTCCTCATCATTGAGATGTGTGTATTCAATGCACAGATTGAGCCTCGTCATTAATGTGTTGCTGTTGTCTGCAGTATGGCTGATTTTTAATGGCGCCGTGGCAGACGTCGGCAAGACTAACGACTCGGCAAACCTAGTCAGAGAAATAAAATTCTGGAACGCTAATAAAACGACTTCACGCCAAATTTACGAGCTGGAAGTGCTCGAAGCTGCGTTGAAAGCGACACGTAACCGCTATGGCGATTGGACGTTGCTAGAGGATAAAACAGACTACCCAGCAGCGGAAGATGAAGCCAGTATTTTTCGTGTGAAAGGGTTTGATATTTTTGCGACGGTTGCTGGTAACTTGAAGCTGGCGAACGAAGCGAAAATTATTATTCCGATACCGTTGATGAAGGGATTACTTGGCTATCGCATACTCATTATTCGTGAATCTGATCGTGAAAAGTTTGCTGCGATGACGGCCGCTCAGCAACTAAAGACACTGCGTTTGGGTATTCCAAATACCTGGGCCGACGCCGAACTTTTTCGTTATAACGGTTATTCGGTGGTGGAAAAAGGCAGTTTTGATGATCTGTTTGTTAGGTTGCGCGATAAAGAATTCGATTATGTTTCCTTCGGCGCTAACGAAGTTGACGGTGTTTTTAATGGAAGAGCTAAGTTAGCAGGTGACTTAATCACAGAGTCTTCATTGTTGCTGTATTACCCATTTCCATTGGTATTTTATGTTAATCCAACGAATCCGCTTTTGGCGAAACGCATAACCTCTGGTTTGAAAACCATTGCAAGAAATGGCATCTTAGATACGCTTTTTAAGAAGCACTATGGAATATTTATCGATAAGCTAAACTTAAAAAACCGTCATATTATCCGCTTAGAGAATCCAATGCTCCCTCAGGAAATGGCGGATTTTAAGCCAAGTGTTTTGTGATGTTAAATGTTTTTTTGAAAAACAATTAATTGCTCTGTAGCTAGTGTCCAAATAATCTAATTGCAATTTCTCGATTGTGGCGCGGCAATCAATTTTTTTGCTTCTGCTGAGAATTATTGTGTGAATTTATCATTAATCTGTAAATTCCTGCGCCACAATTCTGCACCGCACCATTTACATTCGAAAAAAAAGTGATGAGAATACCGGCGCATCATTGATATTTTATATTTTCGGAATTGCCGACTAAAAAAAGTTCGCGGTTCAGCAATCGTTTCTACAAGTACTTCAAATCAACAAAACGCTGTTTTTTGTGTTGAAGCTTTAGGCAAAAGTTTTTCTGGCTGCGCGTATGCCTGCTTGGTAGTTTTTTACCTTGCGGGCTTTTTATTTCGAAGAGGAAAAAGATGAAAAACCTTAGAGGTTACCTCGCACTTTTTTTATCGACAACTGCGATCCTTGGTTTATACATTAACAGCGGTCAGGCGCATCGGGCTGTAAATAAAATAGATAATGAGAAGTCTGTGGGTGCTGAAATGCCTGAAAAACAGGCCATGAGCTTCTTCGGCACCTATGTTTTTGGATTTAAGGTTTCTACGAACGATAGAGTTGTTGCTACAAATTTTGGTCTTCGCGATCACCACGAAAAATGATTCGGAGCCCTGATTTTTGAGGTTTAGTGTTGTACCTGCAATTTCGTGTGATTCGGAACTTCAGTCAACAATTATGTTTACGATCATGTTTGTTATTTTTTCCCTCCAAGCATTTACTTCAATTTCTCGTTTCAACCACACTTTTCCTTGACTTTAACGCGTATCTTGGGAGAATTACGAGTTCGTTAGATGGCCAGCAGATGGCCGATAAGCTCGGATTACCATCTGCTTCCCGATAAGTCACCCGCTTATCGCCACATCTGCTTTTGCTGACGCGCGTCTACCGACGTTGCCGACCTGATTAAGCTGCAGAATTACCCAAGTGGCTTACCCCATCCGATAATATCTTTTTGGATCTTTATCGTAGATTGTTCATATTCTTGCGGTAGGTTTTGTTCGATTACACAGTTTGCATGAAAATGCCTCAAACAAAACTAGCCGTTTCTTACTCCATGCTGCCCAATTTTCGACGTGAAATCGGCGTGAGCACAATTTGTAGTTAACTAGACAAAGGTCTAAAAGGGGAAATTTACGTGGAAATGCTTTCAGGCGGAGATATGTTGATCCGCGCTCTTAAGGACGAAGGCGTTGAGTTTGTTTTCGGCTATCCGGGTGGTGCGGCGCTTCATATTTATGACGCTATCTTTCGCCAATCTGACGTTAAACATATTTTGGTTCGCCATGAGCAGGGCGCGACCCATGCTGCCGACGGTTACGCCCGCGCGACGGGTAAAGTGGGAACGGTACTGGTAACCTCCGGCCCGGGCGCCACTAACGCTATTACGGGTATTGCAACGGCTTACATGGACTCTATTCCAATGGTGGTGATTTCTGGCCAAGTGCAAAGCCATTTGATTGGCGAAGATGCATTTCAGGAAACCGATATGGTGGGTATTTCGCGCCCGGTGGTGAAGCACAGCTTTATGATTAAACACCCGAGCGAAATTCCTGATGTGGTCAAGAAGGCGTATTACATTGCGTCGACCGGCCGTCCTGGCCCGGTGGTGATAGATGTACCGAAGGATTTAACGCATCCGGCTAATACCTTTCCCTACGAGTATCCAGATAAGGTAAAGCTGCGGTCTTACACTCCCGCAACTCGTGGTCATTCGGGCCAAATCAAGAAGGCGGTGCAGTTGTTGTTGGCCGCGAAGCGCCCGATGATTTATACCGGCGGCGGCGTAATATTGGGCAATGCCAGCGAATTGCTTCGGCAATTGGTGCGCATGCTTGATTACCCGGTAACCAGTACGCTGATGGGTTTGGGAGCTTATCCCGGAACCGATAAGCGTTTTCTTGGCATGCTCGGTATGCACGGAACCTTCGAGGCAAATACCGCCATGCATCACAGTGACGTGATTCTTGCCATAGGCGCCCGCTTCGATGACCGCGTAACGAATACGGTGAGTAAATTTTGCCCCAATGCAAAAATCATTCACATTGATATAGACCCGGCATCCATCTCAAAGACTGTGGTGGCGGATGTGCCAATTGTGGGCGCTGTGGATAGCGTGTTAACCGACATGATTGCCTTGATTTACGAGTCTGCCGAGAAGCCTGATGCGGTGGCAATTGCGGATTGGTGGAAGCAAATCAATGAGTGGCGTGAACGTCACGGCATCTATACTAAATCGCGCTACGATACCAGCAGCGACAAAATTAAACCGCAAGATGTTATCAAAGCGATTTGGGAGGTAACTAAGGGTGATGCTTATGTCACATCAGACGTAGGTCAGCACCAAATGTTTGCTGCCCAGTACTACATCTTCGATAAGCCGCGCCGTTGGATAAACTCCGGTGGGCTTGGCACTATGGGTTTCGGTTTGCCAGCGGCTATGGGTGTGCAAATGGCTTACCGCGATGCGACCGTTGTTTGTGTGACGGGTGAGGGCAGTATCCAAATGTGCATACAGGAGTTATCGACCTGCACGCAGTACGGCCTGCCGGTAAAAATTATCTGTTTGAATAATCAGGCGCTCGGTATGGTTCGTCAGTGGCAGGATATGCAGTACTCTGGGCGTTATGCAGAAAGTTTGTATGAAGATTCTTTGCCAGATTTTGTTAAGCTCGCCGAAGCTTACGGTCATGTCGGGATGTTGGTCACCAAGAAAGAGGATCTGAAAGCGAAGCTGGAAGAATGTTTTGCAATGAAAGACCGCGTCGTGTTTGTGGATGTTATGGTTGACCAATCTGAGCACGTTTATCCCATGCATGTAGCGCCCAATGGTTCCATGCGCGACATGTTGCTTAGCAAAACAGAGAGGACTTAATAGTATGAGACGTATTATTTCAGTTCTCTTAGAAAATGCTCCAGGTGCCTTATCCCGTGTGGTGGGTTTGTTTTCGCAGCGTGGATACAACATCGAAAGCCTGACTGTTGCCGCTACTGAAGATCCGACACTTTCACGTTTGACCTTAACTACCCTTGGCGATGATCACAAAATTGAGCAAATTACCAAGCATCTCAACAAGTTGGTGGATGTGGTTAAATTAGTTGATTTAACGGAAGGCGCGCATATCGAGCGCGAGCTCATGCTGATAAAAGTAAAAGCATCAGGCGCGCAGCGTGCAGAAGTAAAGCGTTGCGTGGATATTTTTCGCGGTCAGATTATTGACGTCACCAGCTCGCTTTACACCATTCAAATTACTGGCGCGAGCGATAAGCTCGATGCATTTTTATTAGCGGTAGGCGATGCCGCCGTTATCGAGGTGGTGCGCTCGGGTGTGAGTGGAATTTCACGCGGAGAAAAAGTGCTGAGTTTGTAGATCAAAAAGTTTAAAAGTATGTTGCCTAGGCAATTCACTCATCGTATGAGGAAACTATTATGAAGTTTTATTTGAATCTAATTTTTCTTGTTGTAGCCGCCGTAAGCTCTAATGTCTTTGCTGTGCGTCTTGATATGAAGCCAGGCTTATGGGAAACAACCATGAAAATGGACCCAGAGGAGTTCAAAAAAATGCAAAAGGAGCAGCTGGGTGGCATGGGTGATTCCATGCAAAAAATGATGGATGAAGCGAAAGCTAAAATGACGCCAGAGCAACTTAAGCAGTTTGAAAGCATGATGGGAGAAAAGCCTGCAAACCCTTCCAAGCCGTCTAAGTCTCTCGAGATGCCGGCAAGTGCTCAGGAAAATATAAAGCAATTGGGTAGTTTTTTAGAAACGGGTGTTATGACAACCAAAAATTGCATTACTCAAAAAGATATCGATGATGCAATTTTTTCAAAAGACGACATGGAAGAGAATTGTGTGACAAAGTCGACGCAGGTGTCCCCGTCAAATATTAAAACGGTTGTTGATTGTAAGGGGGAAAATGCTTCCCATACGGAAGCTGATGTGAGTTTGTTGAATTCCAAATCCTATAGTGGGAAATTCGTGAGCACCACAACCATCAACAACAAAAGTATGGTTGTGCATGGCGTGAATACTGGCAAATGGCTTGCGGCTGACTGTGGCGAATACGCTGAAGATCAGCGGGGGAAATTTGGTTCAGATAGCAGCAACGACGAAACCGAATATACAGAAGAAGCAACAAAAGTGATGCCCAAAAAAAAGTAAACAAGTAATTAAAGCCCCGATAAAAGGGGCTGTCTTAAGTGGCTTTTGACAATTCAAGCTTGATTTCTGTAGTCTGCAAGCAGCTTCCCCGACGTTAAAACTTCTTCTTCGTGCAATGGCTCGCGCCAGATTTCAAGCAACGCTTCCTCATACCATTTTTGCATGGCTGGCAGGTTTAGCATCTGCTCAGCGTATCGTTTTGCGATACTGCTTAAGGTCAATCCGTAAGTTTGCGTGCGAAATACGACCGGTGCAAAAAATGCGTCTACTGCCGTAAAATGCTGCCCCGCTAAAAATGGCCCGCCAAATTTTTCCAGTCCCTCGCACCACAGTTCGTCAACCCGTGAAATATCTTTTTGCAGCAACGCTGAAATGCTGTTGAGTTGTATTCGTACGCCACAACTCATGCCGCAGTTATTGCGCAGCGGCTGAAAGCTTGAATGCATCTCTGCAGAGGCACTGCGCGCCCAAGCGCGAGCAATCTTATCGCTAGGCCAAACGTGCTCGTGCTGTTCTGCTAAGTATGCTGTAATCGCGAGCGAATCCCACACGGCCATATTGCCCTCAACCAAGCAGGGCACTTTGCCGCTGGGGGAAAAGGTGCGGTATGTATCCCAAACGTCATGCGTAGGAAAAGGATGAAGCTGTTCGATAAACGGTATTTCCAGTGCTTGCATCAATATCCATGGCCTTAGCGACCACGACGAATAGTTTTTGTTGGCAATATGCAGTGTGTACATAAGTTTATTCTTTCGCTTTAAAAGGAAGAAGGATAGTCGGCTGTTTTTACGGTCCACATATTAGCGAATGTCTTTCGTGATCGCCTCTACGACTACGCAGTGATTAATTAAATCCTGCTGGGTTTTTCCTTCGGAGACATAATTTAAGCCGTGAGGCCAAAAGTGTGTGCCATCACTGTAAATTTCCGCGGCGGCATTTCCAGATATTTTCCGCACGGCGGCGGTAGCCAAGGCACCGGTATACACGCCGCCAAGTTCGATCAACGAAAACAGCACCATCGGTTGCTATTCCTCCACCGTTGATAGCACTGGCCTAATACCCATTCAAGCGCAAGCTCACCACGGAACCGCTGGAAATTCTGCCCCCACCAGCCTTCTCAATAGTGAAAGTCTCCCAAGCGGCTGCAAGTCGGCGATCAGCGCGCAAAATACTTCCGGGCCCGCCACCACCTTCAGCCACAAGATACCAACCCAACTGCGTCTTCAAGCGAATTTGATCGCCGCTATTGAGTGTTCCTCCACTCATATCTTCGATGGTGAGACGCTCCCATTCACCCACCGCTGAAGGCTGCGTGTCAACAGTGCCACCACCATTGAGGACAGGACTTAAATAGTTAACATTGTTGAAGGTTTTAAAGGAGGCAATTAAGGGTGAACCTGACGCCTGGCCCGAAAACATAACTAATAAAAGCGTGGAGCTTAAGAGGTTTATGAAGGAAAAAATGCGCATAGTTGGCTCTCTCTCGACAATTGAAGTTTTTATGATTACTGGGGTGGAGGTCTGTGCATCTACTTGTTAATACAGATTGCGCACAGACAACCCGCAAGTGGATCTAGTTAGCAAAACTAAAAAAATCTAAGAGCAAATAGTAATTTTTGCGACAGCAGTGCTAGCATTGTTCGACTAAAAACGGCTAAAAACGACTAAAAATAGCGAAAAACAAGGTATTTACCCATGAGCTCGAAGGCAATATTAATCCTCACATTCTCTTTAAGCCTATTGACCGCGTGCGGCGGGGGAGGCAGTAGCGACGGCCCTTCAAGTATCACGCCTGCGTCACAGTCGCCCGATATCATACCTTCAAGCGCTTCCGTAGGTTCAATCGCCACCTCATCAACTTCTGCCACCCAATCCTCTGCGGCAGAGATGAGTCGATCCTCCGCCAGTGCGGCTCTTACGAGCAGCCAGCCCTTTAGCAGCTCCTCGTTGGTAGATTCGTCGGTAGGCTCGTCCGCTCAAACCGCCCTATCATCGCGCATGACTAGCAGCGAAATAGCCGTCGCTCAGTCCTCAGTACCCCTTATTTCGAGTAGTCTCGCCGCCGCGAGTAGTCGCATGCCAGCGAGTGTGGCCAGTAGTGTTGCAAGATCGAGTGTTGCTCGAAGTCAAGTCAACTCTAGCAACCTTAGCAGCAAAGCTGTTTCCAGCGCGCTGATAGGCAGTAGCGCGCCTAGCAGCCTCGCGTTTAGCAGCAAAGCGCTATCAAGCGTGGTAAACAGTCAACTTGCTTCTAGCGCCATCAGCAGCTTGGCAAGATCGAGCCTCGCCAGCAGCCCAGCCGCATCCAGTGTTCGCGCTTTATCCAGCACCGCCAGCAGTGTCTCAAGCAGCAAAAGTAGCGCGGCCAAATCCAGCCTCGCCAGCAGCATAATCTCTATTGCTA
>JAYWHF010000135.1:0-4627 GCA_043777855.1 Gammaproteobacteria bacterium
CGGAGAAAAAGCGACGAGCTTACAGGTAGCTGATCTCTTTTTCTATGCGGGTTGAGTTATGCACTTCGCAGTTGAATCCGCCTCTTGATTTTTAAGTGATGCTAATTTTTTACCGCCACTGGGTTTGGCTACAGATTTTTTGCTAGGATTAGGCCCTGCACTGGGTGCAGCTAAACGCGCCGTGGGTTTCGCAAGGCCCCCAGCTGTATCATTAGACAACTTAAACTCACCCACGCGCTGCGTTAGCTGATCCGCTTGCGATTGTAAACTTTCGGCCGCGGCGGCGGCCTCTTCAACTAAGGCGGCATTTTGTTGTGTCATTTCGTCCATGTGTGATACGGCCGTTGATACTTCCTGAATACCTGCAGACTGCTCAACCGAGGCCGCCGCAATTTCAGACATAATATCGTTTACGCGTTTAATCGCCGTGACAATTTCTTTCATGGTGTTGCCAGATTTATCGACTAGCGAATTTCCGTTCTCAATTTTTTTCACTGAATCAGAAATCAAACCCTTAATGTCTTTTGCCGCATTGGCCGAGCGTTGTGCCAGCGTGCGCACCTCTGATGCCACTACCGCAAAACCACGGCCCTGATCACCCGCGCGTGCCGCTTCAACGGCGGCGTTTAGGGCAAGAATATTGGTTTGGAATGCTATGCCATCTATAACGCCAATGATGTCAGCAATTTTTTGGGATGATTCATTAATTGACGTCATGGTAACGACCACTTGTTGAATTAAATTCCCTCCATCAATCGCTACGGCGGATGCACGCTCAGCTAATACATTAGCTTGTTTTGCGTTGTCGGCATTGAGCTTAACGGTTGACGTTAACTCCTCCATGCTCGAAGCAGTTTCTTCTAAGTTCGCCGCTTGCTGTTCAGTGCGGTTTGATAAGTCTGCGTTACCTGAGGCTATTTCGCCGGAAGCGGAAAAAATAGTTTCGGCCGCCGTACGAATTTCCGTAATCATCTGCGTTAGGTTTTCAGTAGTTTGATTGCAATAGTCTTTCAAGTCACCAAATGTTCCTGCATATTCTGTATCGATGCGCTCGGTTAAATCACCTTTTGCCAGCGCCCCCAACACACGGTTTACTTCCGCTAAACCTATATCCGATGTCTGCATTAGTGCGTTCAACCCTTCGGCCAAATTTAAAATAAAACCGGTTTTGCCCTCAGTAGGAATGCGCGCTTTAAAATCCCCTAAGCCTGCGGCGCGTACAACTTGGTTAACCTCACCCTCTACGGCTACTTCTTGCGTGCGATTCAACCACTCCACAACTGAGCCTAAACGAGTACCATCATTAGCGAAAATAGGGTTAGTCGTTAACCGGAAACTAATGCCCGAAATAACCATATCCTCCACATGGGAGTTTGTTAAATTTACCAGCAGGTTCTGTTGCTGTGCTGGGTCTCTATAAAAAATATCAATGCTGCTACCGATCATTTTTTCAACAGAAAAATGAGGTAATGCTTTGCGCAGCTCGCTCTCTACACCTTGCAACATTTTTTCGACGGGTTTATTTAGGTAAATAATATTTCGGTTAGTATCGGCCAACATAACATTTGAAGATGTTGAGTCCAAAGCCTGTTTTACGCGTGTATTTTCGGTAGCCGTGCTTAAAATGGATTTTAACGAATCAATCATTAAGGCAGTTGCACCTAACACACTGCTGGCTGATTTTATCGGCGGCAACACTACATTTACATCACCATTAGCGACTGCATTTGAAATACGTTTTAATTCTTCGACATCTACGCCTAGATCGTTCAGAATTTTTAATGACAGATAGATACTGCTAAAAATAGCGGCCGCAATCGCAAAAATTGATACTACGATAAGAATGTTTACGTAGAGCGAAATCTGCGATTTTGCATGCTTATTTAAGTCAGTCACGCGCTCATCGGTAATGTCTGATAATTCGCCAATCAATTCTGCATGTGCTTTAAAATACTTGCCGATTCTATTGCTTCCGGCATTGATTTTTTCGACATCACCTAATTGCGCTGCCGGTAAAATATCGCCTCTCAATAAAATCTAACATTTCGAATGCTTGGCTTTTAACGCTGTCATTAATAAACGCTTTTTGTGCGTCTGTGATAAATGGATTGTCTTTCCATGCATCAATTTTTTCTCGATAATTTGTAATAGAAGCTTGAATTTTTTTACTCTGAACCAACATCGCACGTGGCTGCATCGTTGAAAGCTCATAGGTTTGCTTTGCGGTTTCTAATAGGTAAAGCGATGGCGACGCTAGTTGCACCGTCAAGCCTTTAGAGCCATTAATATCGCTATCCAAACTGCCGCCAACAGATAGTTTATTCAAAACAAAAAATGCGATTATTGCTAACAACACAATGGGCAAACTCGCCGTAACCGCTATCAGTGCTAACTTTACTTTTACGGATAATCTATTTTTCATTTCACTAGGCCTTTATTTTGTAGGTGCTTATTTTTCTATGTGCTAAGTACATGACCTGACACTATTTTCATCCAACGAAATGCTACATTTAAAGCGCTGGAAAAACACTGGGGACGCGAACTGACCATTTACGTAGATGGTGCGTTATATCGAGTTTAGCGCGGGATTCTGAAAGTGCTATTTATCTTAAAGCGGGAGGCTCAATTATTTTCGGCACAGATCGTCGTTACGTTGAGTTGATATGACACACCCGCCATGTTGATACAGAAGGAAATGCTAAGGTTTTCAGGCTACACTGCTACAGACTTTGCGATTAACGCTGTCGACCCCTTTTAAAAATAATAGCCATTAAAAGCCAGGAAATATTTATGCCCAATAATCTCTCTCTGCAGTGCTTGAGCCTGTTAATACTGAGTTTCGCTGTAGTAGCCTGTGGTGGTGGGGGTGGCTCCAAGGCGACCACGCCCGCCGCCAAATCAAGCGCGGCAACCCTCAGTAGCAAAGCCGCCGCGTCAACAAGTAGCACCGCCGTTACGGCGCAGATTAAGCTGAATCAAATCGGTTACACGCCAATGGCGGAGAAAGTGGCAGTTATTCCGGCTGTTGCTGCGACGTCTTTCACTGTCACTGATAAAGGCACCGGCACATTGATATTAACTGGAGATTTAACGGCTGCACAAACTTGGGAGCCTTCGGGCGAATCCGTGAAGCTGGCAGATTTCTCGTCGATCACCGCCGCGGGCGAATACACGCTCGCCGTTGCTGGCATCGAAAAATCAGCCAACGTTAAGATTGCTGGTGATGCTTACAACGCGCTCAATGCCGGTGCCATCAAGGCCTTTTACTTCAATCGCGCGGGCACCGCACTGCTAGAGGAACATGCTGGCGTTTATAAGCGCGCGGAGGGTCATGCGGATACCAATGTGCTGATTCACGCATCTGCGGCCACAAGTTTGCGCCCCGAGGGCACAATTGTCTCTGCGCCCAAAGGTTGGTATGACGCGGGCGATTACAACCTTTATGTTGTGAACTCCGGCATCAGCACCTACACGCTGCTCGCTGCGTATGAGCGCTACGCCAGCTATTTCGATGAGCAAAACCTTAACATTCCGGAAAGCACTGATGCCGTACCTGACCTGCTCAACGAAGCTATGTGGAATTTGGAGTGGTTACTGGCCATGCAAGACCCTAACGACGGCGGCGTTTATCACAAGCTAACCAGTAAGAATTTCACCTCATTATCTGAGATGCCTAGCGCGGACGCCTCGGCTCGCTACATGGTGCAGAAGACCACTGCCGCGGCGCTGGATTTTGCCGCCGTTATGGCAACAGCCAGCCGCGTTTACGCCGGATATGAAGCCGCGTACCCCGGCGTGTCAGCCAAGATGTTGACCGCCGCCAAGGCGGCGTATGTGTGGGCGAAAGCCAATCCGGCGATTTACTACAGCCAGCCCAGCGATATTGCTACGGGTGAATATGGCGATGGCAATGTCAGCGATGAATTCGCCTGGGCGGCGGCCGAACTCTACATCACCACCCAAGACGACACCTACTACACGGCGCTCAATCCCACTGCCGTAACCGCTGATGTGCCCTATTGGGGTGGCGTAAAGTCTCTCGGTTGGATCTCCCTCGCCCACAATATAGATTCGCTAACCCTTGTTGCCGACAAAACCCTGATTAAAAGCCGTTTGGATGGGGTTGCGGCGGGCTTGGCGGCTAAAAAGCCGTTGTCGGCCTACGGTGTACCCATGACCACGAGCGATTTCGATTGGGGTAGCAATTCCGGCGCACTCAATAAAGCCATGATGTTATTGGCCGCCTATGAACTGGACGACACAAAAACGAGTTACTTAACCGCGGCCCAATCGCTGCTGGATTATGTGCTGGGTCGCAATGCCACCGACTTCTCTTTCGTGACAGGTTTTGGTGTGTACACGCCGCAAAATATCCACCATCGCCCGTCAGTGGCTGATGGTATTGCGGGCTCAATTCCGGGGTTTCTTGCCGGTGGCCCAAACCCGGGCCAACAAGATAAAACGAATTGTACTAACGCTAATAAGCCTTACCCTTCCATCCTTGCCGCAAAATCTTATCTAGATGATAGCTGCAGTTACGCGAGCAATGAAATTGCGATTAACTGGAATGCACCCTTGGTTTATGTGAGTGCGGCGTTGCAAGTGCTTACGCCTTAACTCGCCTTGT
>JAYWHF010000136.1:0-13147 GCA_043777855.1 Gammaproteobacteria bacterium
TGTGCCGTTGGCGATAGTCAAACGCAATCGTCTCGACACGTTCGTACTTGCTCAAAGCAAGTGCTAAGCAGGTGGTGGAATCTTGACCGCCGGAGAATAAAACGAGGGCGCTGGTGTGCATAGGTTTGCAGAGCTTTTGAAGAAATACTGATTTAAAACTCAATTTTAAACGCTCCACTACACTTGAAACTTATGACAAAACACCACAGCAGTAGCCACAACCGCAAGATCAGCCCCGTCGTGCTTACAGTAACACTTGATATACCCGCACCTACAGCTAGGCTAAATGCGGATTGGGAGCGAGAAATCGCCTTGCAATTATTTTTAGAACCCGGAGACGTTGAAGTTCTACCATTAGCGAGAGCGCGCCTGCGCTGGTCCGACTTAAGCCAGTGCGTACAAACCATGGAAAATTGGACTCGTGCTATTAGGCTGCAAGATGTATTGAGTTCAGCTGAAATGGCACTGATGGGCTGCCGTGGCGCACGTTACCATAATGACGCTGAACTGTATGGCGACTCAGTCTTCTGCAATCTTTTTTTGAGTGAAGAAAAAGGCTTAGATTTGCATTTTCCTGACATAGGGCTACTTATTCCATTGACCAGAGGCACGGCGGTGATATTCGATACAGGTCAAACCCATGCCGTGATAAAGCGCAGCAGCAATGGCTTTGATGTGACCGACTTTCCATTGGGCAGTGATTGTTCGCTCGTTTTTCTAACCTGGGAGTTGCCTATCGGGAACCCCAGTGTTACTCATATTTTGAGCAATTAAAGTCTTAACACCGCCCTGATATTTACACGGGTTGGCGGCGTGGCATTCAAAGAAACAGACTGAGCGCTCACGAACTGATCCTCTCATAGAGCTCAGGGTGTATTTATTCAAGCAGTTCTTATGACTTATAGCGACTTCAGCCCAACTATTTAATCGTGTCTTTCATAAATAAGGCAAACAGTTCGCTCTGAGTGTTAATGCTTAATTTTGAATAAGCATGTTTACGATGAACCTTGACGGTTTCCGAAGATATTCCTAAACGATTTGCAATCCCTTTCGATGAAAATCCACTCAATATTAATCGTGTAATCTCCAGCTCTCGGTTAGACAAAGACGCATTTTTGAATGTAAAGTCAATAGCTTGATTTGTGCTAAGCGTCAGATTATCTGCTGTACTAGCCATCCGCTGTAGTTCATGTCGCCAACGCAGGCGCAATAGCGGCACGATCCATTGACTTAGCAAACTAAGCAATGCAAGTTCGGTAGGTTTAAAGCGACGGTGCGAACCCAATGACACACACAAAGTAGCATCGTTATCAATAAAACAATTCAACTGTACCTCGTCTTCAACGACGTTGATGCAAAAATAGTGTTGGTAATACTCGGTACTTTTAAAACGATCTGGCGCTACATCATCCAGCAGAATCAAACCCTCGCTTCGATTCTCGCGAGTAGCAATAAAAAATGGATCTAAAAGGTAAATTCCTTTCAAATAATCTGCAAATAGAGGATCGGACAGACCATCGTCCAATGCAATCTCCGCCAAGACCAGCGGTCGTTCATGCTCACTAAATCGTAGCACTACCCAACTATCAAAATGTACATACTGCGCTAGCAGACGTGTTAGGCGTAACCAAAAATCATTTTTTTCAAGCACATCTAACAGGGTTCCCATAGCTCTATGCCAAGCTAAATCGTCTAACTTCAACATGCCACATACCCCCATATGGTTACCCTTTCAGGGGAATGTTACAAATGAACTTTGCTCCCTATACTTTGTTTATCGTTTGAAGCAATATTTTCATAACGAAAATTAAAGCACCATCTTAATTCATCATAACAAAAGGGAGACATGTGGTAGTTCAAATACAACTAGCGCAAATACCGTCGGAAGACGGTGTCGTAGCATCCAACCTCATTCGCATCTTAAAACTAATACAAGATGCGGATGAACAAACTGATTTAATTGTCTTTCCTGAAACCTGTTTGATGGGCTTTCCTTCTCAAGACCAAGTTCGGCAAATTGCTGAACCTGAGAACGGTCCGACAATAACTGCTGTACTGGATGCCGTTAAACAAAAAGGTATTTCAGTAGCCGTTGGATTTGCAGAGGCTCATGACGGACACTTTTACAACACCACTGTTTTGCTCAGTCCAGATGGCATTATTCTCAAATATCGAAAGACACATTTATGGAGTTCCGATGTTGGTGTGTTTGAACCCGGAAAAGAACTGGTCACCGCTATTTGGAAAGGGATCCGAGTTGGCATACTGATTTGTTTTGACATCGAGTTCCCTGAAAATGCCCGTGCTTTAGCTGCTCAAGGCGCAGAATTGCTTATTGTGACTAATGCGAACATGGATCCTTTTGGCCCAGTACACCGTTCCTTGGTCATAGCTCGTGCATTAGAAAACCAAATATTTGCAGTGATGGCTAACCGATGTGGCAGTGGGGGCGGCTTGACATTTGCTGGCGAAAGCGTTGTCGTATCTCCTGCTGGCAATATTGTTGCAGCTATGGGTCGTGAAGAAGGCTCGCAAGTTGCCAAAATTGATTTTGCTGAAGTTGCGCAAAGCCGCACAGATTACAACTACTTGAAACTACGTCGCATACCGTTAGCAAGTGGCGCGGTAGTGTCGAGCGGCGAGACGACAAGACAAAAAATTCTTTAAGTTTTGTGGCGCTTAGGGAGCTTACAGGCTCCTGGGCATTTTTGTAAATTACTTTGGAGACATAAAAATGAGTCAACTTAAGAGAACCCTCACGCTTAGTTCAGTCGTCATGTTTGGCTTAGCCTATATGACACCCATCATCGTTTTAGGCACTTTCGGACTATTGGCCGATGCTACCCATGGTGTAGCGGCAGGTGCCTATGCGCTTGCATTGATTGCAATGATCATGACAGCACACAGTTATGGCGTACTTGCCAGAGAATTCCCAACTGCTGGCTCCGCTTATACCTACGCACGCAAATGTATCAACCCCAAGTTTGGATTCATCGTAGGTTGGGCAGTGTTATTAGATTATTTATTTTTACCTATGGTCATTTGGCTATTTGGTGCAGTATATCTGAACAGGGCTTTACCCAATGTACCCATGTATGCATGGATACTCGGGTTTATTGGTGTGACGACCATTATTAACATCATCGGTATCAAGCTTGCTAACACGGTGAACTACCTAATGATGCTGATTCAATTACTGGTATTGATTGTTTTTGTGGGTCTCGCTATCCGGTATGCACTTGGAGATGCGACCAAACCACTTTTTGATTTAGCACCGCTCTACCAGTCAAAAGTTGATATTTCATTTGTTGTCGCTGGCGCTGCGATTGCTTGTTACTCGTTCTTAGGTTTTGACGCAGTCACCACGCTCACAGAAGAAACCATTAATCCGCAAAAAGTAATTCCCAAAGCTATTTTGTTAGTGGCTTTTTTTGGTGGTGCTATTTTTATAGCAACAGCCTATTTTGTCCAATTAGCTCATCCAGGTTACAAATTTGAATCAGTAGACTCTGCCGCCTTTGAAATTGCTAAGAATATTGGTGGTGATCTATTTGTTTCTATTTTTGTGATTGGACTGATCATCGGACAGTTTGCATCGGGCTTGTCAGCACAAGCAAGTGCGTCGCGCTTGCTGTTTGCAATGGGTCGTGATGGTGTTCTGCCAAAAGGCATTTTTGGGAAATTGAGTCCTACTTACCTAACACCTGTCGCAAACATTGTGATTTGCGGCCTAGTCGCCTTACTAGCACTCTTCATGGATGTATCTACATCAGTGTCATTCATTAATTTTGGCGCATTTTTGGCTTTTATTAGCGTAAATATATCAGTGATACCACGGTTTTTCATTAAAAAATCGGCTCCTAGTGCGTTGGAAGTTGTGATGTATTTGATCATTCCCTTATTGGGTGTGTTTGCGAATATTTGGCTAATGATCAGCCTTGATAGCCGAGCCATCTTGTTAGGTAGTATTTGGCTAGTCCTTGGCATCATTTATCTAGCAGTACTCACTCGAGGATTTAAAAAAGATCCTCCTGAATACAAAGAAGACATTTAAAGCAACTGCAGCGCAGTCCCTACTTTCAATGTATGGCAATCTGGAATTCAAGGTACTTCTCTAAAATTCACTTCAGATGGCCATTTACGTACAGGATAACCATTAATTACTATGCTAACCAACGCCAATCTACAGACGCGAAAAAACAAAGCTATCTCCAATGGAGTAGGTGTAATGACACAAATCTACGTCGACAAAGCACTCAATGCAGAGCTATGGGATGTAGAAGGCAACCGCTACATCGACTTTGCAGCTGGAATTGCCGTAGTTAATACGGGTCACCGTCACCCTAAAATCGTCGAGGCAGTCAAACATCAACTTGATCGCTTTACCCATACCTGCCATCAAGTTGTTCCATATGAAAACTATGTGCGCCTAGCCGAACGACTTAATCAAGCAGTACCCGGCGACTTTGAGAAGAAAACTATATTTGTCACCACAGGTGCAGAAGCTTTAGAAAATGCTGTGAAAATTGCCCGTTCTTCCACGGGACGTGCGGCAGTCATTGCCTTTACGGGTGGTTTCCATGGTCGGACTTTCATGGGTATGGCTTTGACCGGAAAAACCGTACCCTACAAAGTAGGTTTTGGTCCCATGCCCGGTGATGTGTTCCACGCCCCTTTCCCCATTCCCTTACACGGCATCAGTGTTGAGGCATCAATTCACGCCTTAGAGCAATTATTCAAAGTCGACGTTGATCCTTCACGCGTTGCCGCGATTGTGCTGGAGCCAGTGCAAGGTGAAGGTGGCTTCTATGCCGCTCCGGCGGAGTTCATGGTTCTACTGCGCAGCATATGTGACAAGCATGGCATTTTATTGATTGCTGACGAGGTTCAAACAGGGTTTGCTCGCACAGGAAAACTTTTCGCTATGGAGCACCACACAGTGGCGGCTGATCTCACAACCATGGCAAAAGGTCTCTCGGGTGGTTTTCCACTTGCAGCAGTTACTGGTCGTGCTGAGGTCATGGATGCACCTAAACCTGGTGGTTTGGGCGGAACTTTTGGCGGAAACCCCTTGGGAATAGCCGCAGCGCATGCCGTGCTAGACATCATTGACGATGAAAAATTATGCGAACGCGCTGTGGTGTTTGGCAATCAACTCAAGCAGCGCTTGGAAAAACTGCGCACGGATATTCCTGAAATTGCCGATGTTCGAGGCCTTGGGTTTATGAACGCAGTGGAGTTTCACCATCCAAAAACACATGCACCGCATCCCGATTTTGCAAACGCCGTTCGTGCCCAAGCATTAGAAAATGGCTTAATCTTATTGACGTGCGGTGTCTATTCGAATGTGATTCGGTTTTTAGCACCAATAACAATACAGCAAACGGTATTTGACGATGCTCTAGACATACTTGAATACGTTATCCGAAGTGTTCATAACAGCATGAATTACAACACAACTGCTCATTTGCTGGAGAAGGTATGAACACCTTAAACTCTTTAATATCCCGCCTCAAACACCCAGAATTATTGCGAGTTGCAGGTTTTATTGACGGTGAGTGGCTGGAGACTGCGAGCAGTGGTCTACGATTCGACATTACCAATCCCTCGACCGGTGAACTTTTGGCGTCGCTACCCAATATGGGTGTAGAAGAAACACGCCGTGCTATCGATGTTGCTTTTTCAGCGCAGAAACAATGGGCAAAAAAGACGGGCAAAGAGCGAGCAGCCGTACTTCGTCGTCTACATGATTTGATGTTGATACATGTGGACGACCTAGCTGCTATTCTGACATCTGAAATGGGTAAACCATTGGCTGAAGCCAAAGGCGAAATCATGTACGGTGCAGGCTATGTAGAGTGGTTTGCCGAAGAGGCGAAACGTGTCTATGGTGATGTGATTCCTGGACATCAACCTGATAAGCGCATTGTCGTTTTGAAACAACCCATTGGCGTAGTTGCATCTATTACGCCTTGGAACTTTCCCAACGCGATGATTGCCCGTAAAGTTGCGCCGGCACTAGCTGTAGGTTGTGCCATGGTTTGTAAACCCGCTGAGCAAACACCGCTTTCTGCGTTGGCTTTAGCATACTTGGGTGAGTTAGCGGGTATACCTAAAGGCTTGTTCAACATCATCACGTCAACAGGTAGTGCGGCAATTGGGCAAGAGTTTTGCTCCAACGCCAAAATTCGTAAACTTACATTCACTGGTTCGACCAATGTAGGACGAATATTGATGCGTCAATCTGCAGATCAGGTTTTAAAAACCTCGATGGAGCTAGGTGGCAATGCGCCTTTTATCGTTTTCAATGATGCCGATATTGATGCGGCAATTGAAGGGGTCATGGTTGCTAAGTTTCGCAATAATGGTCAAACCTGTGCATGCGCAAACCGAATCTATGTACAGTCAGATGTGCACGAACAGTTCGCCACTAAGTTAGTCGAGGCAGTTCAACAAATGCGGATTGGTGATGGATTCAATATGGGAGTCACTACAGGACCATTAATAGATGAAAAAGCTGTAAAAAAAGTAGAAGAGCATATTGCAGATGCCGTTTCCAAAGGAGCCAAGGTTGTTTTAGGCGGTGAGCGCCACATCATAGGTGGTACGTTCTTCCAACCAACGGTGATGACGGGTGTTACGAAAAATATGAAAATCGCTACTGAGGAAACCTTTGGTCCGATAGCACCGCTATTTAAATTTGATACTGTGAGCGATGTCATTGCGCAGGCAAATGACACGATCTTTGGATTAGCGTCATACTTTTATGCGCGTGATCTTACGCAAGTTTGGCAAGTGGCAGAAGCGCTTGAATATGGCATGGTAGGCGTCAACACCGGACTTATTTCAACGGAGGTCGCTCCTTTTGGGGGAGTTAAACAGTCCGGTCAAGGCCGTGAAGGATCTAAGTATGGCTTGGATGATTATGTGGAGTTGAAATATGTTTGCTTAGGCGGGATTCACAGTATTTAAAATCTTTGAAAAAGTAATTTTTCTACGGCTTTGCGCACCTATTTTCTATACTACTATGCTAAAAATAGCAAATGTACCCAAGATGTGTTTATAGAAGTCTGAAAGCTATTCTTATTTATCTTGGCAAATGCCTACTAAGTTTCATTGATGCCAATTCTAGAGTCTTAACTGTATCGGTACAGCAGCCATTACGACAAATGAACGGATTCGCTCTTCTGTATTGGTTCAGTGCTTTCTCTTAAATTACACTACATTTTTTTGACCATCGATGATGCCATATCAATTGAAAGACTGTAACCATGCAGGCTAATAACTTTTCGTTGGATTTGTATTTACAGCGTATTAATTTTGTGGGGCAACCAGAGGCCACTATCGAGGGTATTGCCAGCTTGATGCTGCATCAATTGTATGCCGTGCCATTTGAGAACTTAGATGTACAGGCCGGCAAAGTCGTCTCGCTGGTGCCAGAACATATCGTAGACAAAATTGTGCACCAAGGCCGAGGTGGCTATTGCTATGAAATTAACGGACTCTTTTGTATGGCGCTGCAGGAACTGGACGTGCCGTATCAATGGGTGGCGGCTCGCCCTATGTTCTACCCGGTGCGTCGTCCTAAAACGCATATGGCGATTGTCGTGCAGCTCGAAGGTCGACAATGGCTGGTAGACCTAGGGTTTGGCAGCTATGGCATTACAGCGCCGATGGCATTGGATGCTCTAGGCCTGGAGGTCAAGCAAGGATATGACACCTTCAAACTAACACGATCTGAGAATGGTGATTATTTATTGCAAGCTTTGGTGGAGGGCATATGGGCGAATCAATATGGGTTTGACTTGTCGGCTCAAGAGTGGGTGGACTTTGACCCAGCCAATTACCTTAACTCAACCCACCCCGATGCGGTGTTTGTTAAGTCATTGTTAGTGATTGGCCACAATAAGCGAGGGCGAAACATCTTATTTGGCAATTCGCTTAAGACTGTGGTTGACGGTATTGCAAGCAAGCGCACAGTTGATCCGAATGAAATAGATATGCTTTTGCAGACTACTTTTGCAGTAACTCGACCCAGTTGAGAAACTGCAAGTGGTTGCGATTACCCCTTTCCCTCCAACCCAAACACATAGTGTCACTCGAATTTTGGACAGAAAACTTATTAAACAATACAACCATTTTCTACCAAATTGATTTGTTATGCGCGGTCTAAATTGCCGTGCGTAATTTTTTTGATTTGCTGTGGTTCTAGATACGCTTGCAAAACACCTTTAAATACTCAAAAACAACAAGCACAAGTATAGTATCTAGACGCTAGGTCTGAGGCTTAAGAATTGCACTTTGATTTCGATGTAATAGAGGAACACATGGTCGCGGAGCAGGTCAAAAAACCGTTGTATAAATGTAACTCGTATAGATCGTCGACATGGTTAGGATAGCTGGCTAATGTCGACTTTGACAAAAAATTTAGCGCTAATGATGGACAAAATGAATTCGCCCGAGGAAACGCCCGTGTTAACAGTATTGAAAGCTTTTGGAGTTAAGCCAAACACAGACTGATTCAATTTAACGGCGTGCTTTGGCAGAGTTTTTATTTATATCTAAAAGTGACGTTGTCTCAGCCATCACAGTTGTGGAGCATGTGATTCGGGTTCGGATGATTAAAAATATTACTCAAAATTTGACAATAAATACGCCCCTAGCCGGCGCATTTATTGCTTTAGTAGCTATATTTTCAATAGCAATTTAACGAAAATAACCACGTCGCATCGTTGCCAGTGTTGCTTAATTAATTTTTCACTTTTGTACCGAAACTGAGCGACAATCTTCGGGTTTACGATAGTTGATTGATTTTATGATTGATTTATTATATATAAAAATCAAAATTAAATAATCAGCACCATGAAACTCAATTTTCTCCGGATTTTAAAGCTACTGCCAATAGTGGTTTTCGCTACTTTTGGCTCAGTACAAGCTCAATCGAAGCAAATCACGCTATGCTGGGCAGCCTGGGACCCAGCCAATGCCCTGGTTGAATTGTCTAAGGACTTCACCATCAAAACGGGTATTGAGATGAAATACGAGTTTGTACCCTGGCCTAGTTTTACCGAGCGGATGACCACGACGCTTACATCTAAAAGCAAATTGTGCGATTTGCTGATTGGCGACAGTCAATGGATAGGGATGGCAGCAACGCGGGGGCATTACCTCAAATTGAACGAGTTTTTTGAAAAAAATAACATCAATGTCAGCGACTTCAGCCCTGCGACTGTAGAAGGCTATTCAACTTGGCCGAAAAACAGCACCAATTATTGGGCTATGCCTGCCATGGGTGATGCTGTTGCATGGACGTATCGCAAAGACTGGTTTGAAAAGCCAGAAATTAAACGCGATTTTAAATCTAAATTTGGCCGAGAGATTGCACCCCCTGCGACTTGGGCTGAGTTGAAAGAGATCGGTCAATTTTTTCAGGATCGCGAGATTGATGGAAAACGCGTTTACGGTGCCGCACTCTATACAGAAAGAGGCTCTGAGGGCATCACGATGGGTGTGACATCAGCCATGTATGCCAACGGTGTGCAATATGTGAATCCTCAAAAACCATATGACATGCAAGGCTTCATCAACAGCAAATCGGCAGTAGAAGCGCTGCAAGCATATAAAGAACTTTATGATTGCTGCACGCCTCCTGGTCATTCAAATGCTTACATGGCTGAAAATTTGGACACTTACAGATCTGGTCAAGTCGCAATGCAGATGAATTTCATGGCGTTCTTTCCGGGTATTGCTAAAGACCAACTGGTCGGAGGTGAAAAAACAGGGTTTTTTACCAATCCAAGAATGGCTGGAGCTGGTGCTACGCTCGGCGGACAGGGCATTTCGGTTGTCAAATATTCCGAGAAGCAAGACTTGGCTCTCGCGTATTTGAAGTGGTTTGCACAGCCGAGTATTCAACAAAAATGGTGGGATTTAGGCGGTTTTAGTTGTCACAAAACCGTTCTGGATAAACCCGGCTTTGAAAACAGCAAGCCATATGCCCAAGTGTTTCTTGAGTCGATGAAAATCGTCAAAGATTTTTGGCAAGAGCCCAGCTACGCAGCACTTTTACAAGCTATGCAAAAGCGGGTGCATAGCTATGTCGTCGAAGGGGAAGGCACACCACAAGGCGCATTAGATGGATTGTTGAATGATTGGACCTCAACGTTTACCACTGATGGAAAATTGCAAGCACCACTATTAACTTCTGCTGTGCAACTTTTACCAAACGCCTTGAAACACAACAAACAGCCTTGGATAATTTGGATGATACCTCTAGGTCTGTTAGTGGGAATATTGACTGGCATATTTTGGTTTTTTTATATTCGTCCGCGAAACTGAGTGATAAAAAACTGAACTCAATTATCTGAAAGATTCTCCATGAAGCCAACTCCTTCAAAAAATTCTTCAAATATGCCTCCTTGTATCAGCCTTAGCGCTGGAAACAAAGTTCTTACTAGCTCGCGCCGTCATCTTCTGAAAGCATCAGCTTGCACGTTGTTGAGCACTTTGTACCCACTGCAGGATGCAGACGCGATTCCAAGCGATAGCAATGTAATACGACTAGGTCAGTCAGCACCCATCACCGGCCCGATGGCGCGTGTTGGTTTGGCATTCAGAGATGCCGCACGAGCTGTATTCAATGAGGTGAATGCGCAAGGTGGCATCGGAGGAAAAAAACTAGAATTGATCACGTTAGATGATGAAAATCGATTCGAACGCACGGAATTAAATACTAAGTTATTGGCAACTGAGCACCATGTGATTGCTTTGTTTGGCTTCTTAGGAGCAGGCGCACATCGCGCTGGTGCTCGGGCTGCAGCTGCGGAAGGCTTGCCCTACATTGCAGCTGTCAGCGGTGGAAAAGAGCTACGTTCGGGGAGCTTACCCAGAATATTCAACATGCGCGCTAGCCATCAAGATGAAATTGAATCCGTTGTAAGACACATTCAGCAAATTGGCATGGAGCGCATTTCAGTGATTTTTGAGTACAATTCTGACGGGTGGGAAATTAGAGACGCGCTAATAGCATCGCTAAAACTGCAGGGGAAAAAATCAGCATCATTAAGCAGTATTGATCATGAGGGCAGCGACTTCAGTTTGCAAAGTGCTGTCGCCACCATACTTGCGGGCAACCCACAAGCCATTTTGCTTGGTGCAGACTTTTTGGCGAGCTCACGCTTTGTCTCAGCATCACGCAAAGCTGGGTTTACGGGTAGTTTTTACACCCTCTCCACAGTGGGTGGTACAGCACTTATCGAAGCGCTTGGTTCGTTGGCTGCCGGTCTTTCAGTCACGCAAGTTGTGCCATTTCCGTGGACATTGTCTACAAAAATAGGCCGTGATTTTCAAGCTTTTTGTAAACGAAATGCCATTGAACCTTCATTTTCGAGCATGGAAGCATATTTAGCATCAAACTTAGTCGTTACAGCCCTTAAGCGTATGCGAGAGCCAACAGCAGCTAGTTTATCTGCTGTACTGGAAGGCTTGCCAACTCAAGATTTCGGAGGTTACCAAGGGACTTTATATTCAAAATCTCGCAGAACGCCAGAACACATTGACTTGACGGTGTACAGCCGATCTGGGAAATTTTTAAAGTGAACAATTCTGCCAGTTAAAGCGTATTACACGCCCCAACGCAGCGACGAGGTATGCACTGGAGCGTCCCAAAGCGAAAGCATCTCGCTATTTGCAGCTGTGACAGTGATTGAGCAGCCCGCCATTTCCAAAGAAGTAACGTAAGAACCCGTCAAAAACCTAGCAATATTGATATTGGATCTTGCTAAGACTTTTTTAGCAGCATTAACCATCAAATAAAGCTCTAACAAAGGCGTGCCACCAAACCCGTTGACCAGCAAAATGACGTCTTGACCGGGTTGGAGTGCTAAGTCTTTGATGACAGCTGTCGTCAGCTCTTCAGCAATCTCATCTGCACTTGCTAAGGGTACTCGCCTTCGACCTGGCTCGCCATGGATACCCACACCGATCTCCATATCAGTGGTGCTGATTTGAAACGTTGGCTTGCCAGCAGCTGGCACGGTGCAAGAGGTGAGTGCCACACCCATCGAAGCTGTAGCCTTATTCACAGCGTCACCCAAAGCTTTGAGTTGCTGTAAGTTATCACCACGTTCTGCCGCAGCACCAAGGATTTTTTCAACAATCAAAGTACCCGCTACACCACGACGACCAGTCGTATGGGTTGAGTTTTCAACGGCCACATCGTCGTTAACAATGACAGTTTCGTTCTCTTGGTCTAGTAATTCAGAGGCCATGTGAAAATTCATCATATCGCCAGAATAATTTTTCACGATGAACAAAACACCAGCACCGCCATCTACAGCATTAGCTGCATTGAGCATTTGATTGGGCGTAGGCGATGTAAAAATTTGGCCTGGACATGCGGCATCTAACATGCCGTAGCCCACAAAACCAGCATGCAGTGGTTCGTGGCCAGCGCCTCCGCCAGAAATTAGGGCAACTTTGCCCTTTTTAATGTTTTTACGTCGAATAAATTCATAGTCTTCGCCCAAAACAACAATGTCTGCGTGAGCTGCAGCAAAACCATCTAAAGACTCTTCTAAGACAGAATCAACACGATTAATAAAGTTTTTCATAAGCTATTTAGTTTCAAAAACAGGTGTGAACGATATTCAAGACTGCTGCAGCGTATCGCAAATTGAAGCAATAATCAATGCCATAGAGCGAGATCCAGGGTCAATATGACCTTTTGCACGATCACCCAAAAAAGATGAACGACCGCGTGTAGCATCCATGTTTGCTGTCGCTCCTGCGCTGTCGTGCGCACACTGTGCTACGCGCGCCAGCAAATTATCACCACCCAGAGCCAATACCTTTTGCACGGGATCAAGCACATCTAAAAGTGTTTTTTGACCAACTTCGGCTTTACCAAGACGCGTAAGAGCTTCGATGCTAGCTCTGAGAGCTGG
The DNA here is from genome assembly GCA_043777855.1 of Gammaproteobacteria bacterium. Lineage (GTDB taxonomy): Bacteria > Pseudomonadota > Gammaproteobacteria > Pseudomonadales > Cellvibrionaceae > Cellvibrio. The sequence continues at coordinate 12,945 of JAYWHF010000136.1, forward strand.
TGCAAAATCACTTGCAGTTGGTTTGATAGGAAGCTCTTTAGCCAGTGTTAGCAACAATGTACCGAACACTGGGCCGGAAGAACCACCAATCATCGATATACAAGTCTTACCCATGATATTTAGTGCCTCGAGAGGTCTTCCATCATGCATCATTGGGATTTTTGCTTGGATGGCAAGTGCGCCACGCTTCATATTCAAGCCAT
>JAYWHF010000137.1:0-4620 GCA_043777855.1 Gammaproteobacteria bacterium
CAATCGCGGGGCGGATAGCACCTACATAATTCCCGAGATGCGGAGTCCCTGTAGTTGTAATGCCCGTCAATACACGTTGTTTTTTCATGATGAATATTCTTTGCTAATTGCGAGTAGATGTATTCAGCTCGCCGAGAAACAGTCCAGCGAAAAAATTTTAGGAGTTATTTCGGGAACGCATTATACCGGCATGCAGGTAAAAATAGACAAGCGGAAAAAACTCACTGAAGGAATGCGAATAAACTAATTTGCAGACTGATGTAAATTTGAATCTTGTAAGATAAACGCATCAAATCCAGCCTGATTTAATAATTGCGCAGCTACATCGGTGCGGCGACCTGCATCATCAGTGACTACATAAACAGTTGTGGTATCCAACTGTGGGAGCGTTTTGCGCAATTGATTCAAGGGGATGTTACGACTATTGGATACCGACTGAACGCGGCGCTCCAGCGGTAAACGAACGTCAATAATTTGATGATTGCCTTTAGTCGCGATCCTAACTTGCAACTCCTCATAGGTCATAAATTTTCGCACCGGCTCTTGCAAGAGAGTAATAAAATCTTCTTTTACCAAACGCATTAACTTACCCGCCGTAAGCATTTTTACCGTGGCGTTGCGTGTTGTGTCCCCCACCAAGGCTTCTTCACCAAAATAATCCCCAGGGCGCAATGCAGCGAGTAAATTCCCCTGCTTATCCAACACGGTTGCGCTACCAGACTCCAATACATAAAAGTAATCCCCACGCTCACCTTCTTTAAGCACTATCTCATCAGCTTGGGTTTTATGCGATTTAAAGCGAATAAATAATTGACGAATATTGCCCGGTGGGATTTTATTAAACAGTGGCGATGCCAATAAGCTAGACATCCAGTCTCCTTCCTCCATGCTCTCCGGCAAAGGCTCTTCCGCCGGCTCCTCATTACCACTCTCACTCCAAGCCATCACCAAATCTAAAAAATCACGTTCTACTGTCAACACGGTAACCGCTGACTTGGCAATAGCTGAGACTAACGTTGGCGACGAACTGTGTAACACAAAACGATGCAATTCTTGCTCACTGGAAATAGATTCAACTGCAAAATGTGCATCAATTAAATCAACACTTCCCTCTAGTAAATAACATACCTCTTTAAGTTCGCGGCCACGCTTAAAAACCATGCCGCCTTTTTCAAAGGTTTTGATACTCGCTTTTTCGATAACTTTATTCAAGTATTCAAAGGGCAAGGTGTTAAAGGGGGCAAATTTAGCCAGCAATTCGTGGGTAAGTTCCATAACACTTTCCAAAGTCAAATGTGACTACAATTATCAAACATGGCCGGCGATTATAAACACCCTATCCGCTCAGAGGAAGAAAAGTTGATAACTCTTAGCACCAAGTCACAATAGGGCGAGGCCAAATACCGCAGAGCTCACAACAAAACGACTTCCTCTATAAAAACTCGCTTACCCTTGACGCCAAAGAACAAAACGACACGCAACAAAACCTTTTAAAAAATTGCGTTTCTCGTTGAACAGAGCATTAGTGCAGGTGTCGTTAGAACTTACATCAAAAAACAAAGCTTTTAGGATAGTTAAAAAAAGCGGCCGCAACTTGGTAAAGATAATAGGCATCTTTTACACCCGCAAGCTCGCGAATAGAATGCATGGCGAATGTGGGCACTCCAACATCAATTGTTTTTACCCCAACTTCCGACGCCACTATAGGGCCAATAGTGCTGCCGCAAGCCATGTCAGTTCGGGCCACGAACATTTGCACAGGTACACTTACTTCTTCACACAATAACTGAAAAAACCCGCTGGTTTCACTTGATGTAGCATAGCGTTGATTAGCATTAATTTTTATGACCGGACCCCGATTCAGCAGCGGCCCGTGATTTTCATCGTGTTTGTCCATAAAGTTGGGATGGACACCGTGAGCATTATCGGCTGAAATCATCAATGACCGCTCGATAACACGCACGCGAGTCTCGAAATCTGGCAACAATCGTTCTAGAAATTGCTCAAGCATCGGCCCCTTGGCGCCGCAGCAAGAAGCACTGCCAACCTCCTCGTGGTCGGTACAAATCAGCACGCTAGATACATCAATATCTGCTCGCAACATAGTTTGTAACCCAAGGTAACAACTCAACAAATTATCTAAGCGAGCACTGGCAATAAAATCTTGCTGCAAACCTATCAATGCAGGTGCCTGTGTATCATACAAACTAATCTCGTAATCCAATACTTGTGTTATTTGAATGTTGGGATGCTGGCGCCTTACCTGCTCTAGCAAAATACTTTTGAACGCCGGCATCGCGTTTTGTTCTGCAAAATTTTGCAAGAGCAAAGGCACAATATCTTTTTGTGGGTTGATGCTGCGTGCATTATTCACTTCGCGATCCAAATGGATCGCCAAACTGGGCACCACCGCAACAGGCGCCTTGAAGTCAACCAAGACACTCGCAATGGTTTCATCTTGACTACGATAAGTTACGCGCCCCGCTAGCGATAAATCGCGATCAAACCATGGGGCTAAAAGAGCTCCTCCATAGACTTCAACTCCGAGCTGCAAATAACCTTTACGATGTAGCTCTGGTTGCGGTTTTACTTTTAAACAGGGGCTATCCGTATGCGCACCCAGCATACGGATACCCGTCTCCAGTAATGGTTTTTTACCGTAAGTGAAGGCGATAATCGACGATTGATTGCGCGTAACAAAATATTGTTTACCGGCTTGTAAATTCCATTCATCAACTTCCGCTAGTTGTTCGAAACCGGCGACACGCAATACATCCGCCAACGATTGTGTAGCGTGAAATGCTGTAGGTGATGCCTGCAAAAATTGCATCATAGATTGATTAAATTCTGTTTGTGATAGAAGTGATTTCATAACACTTGGCTCATGATTTAATTTAATGATTAACGAGTCACACCATCTAGATAGGTGCTGTGCGAATACGTTGCCGTTTTTGCCAGGAAATAGAATCACGCAAGTAAACGAGATCTGCATCCAGAACCGAAATCTGACCACCATTTTTAAATGTTTCGGCGGCCAATGTAGCGATATACTTAGCGTTTGGATAGGCATCCAAAATTAGGGTCGCCGGTGATATTTCTTTTAGATCTTCGTAGTGCCACCCAGAACCAAGCGCAATAAAATTCTTCTGCAATTCGGCGATCTTGGGCTGTTCTCGCATCAGTGCTGGCTTCATTACCTGCTCCCGATCAATGGCTTGAGGGCGCACGCCGGAGGTATAAAGCCCCCAATAGACTTCATCCATACGCGCATCAAGCGCCACTAAAACAGGGAGATCATTACTGACATGCTCCTGCGAAAAACCGCAAGCCATCGCGCGCAGAGTTGAAACTGGAATCACCGGTAAATTAGCACCAAAAGCTAGGCCTTGTACCACGCCCATACAAATACGTAGACCAGTAAAAGAACCCGGACCACAACCGTAAGCGATAGCATTCAACGCTGACAATTCACAATGCGCCTGTCGCAAAATTTCATCGACCATGGGCAGCAGCCGCTGAGTGTGGCTCTTAACCGCCATTTCAAATAAATGGTTTGTTTTACCATCGCAATAAAGCGCAACTGAGCATGCGTCCGACGAAGAATCTAAAGCAAGAATGTTAACCATACAACCCTTTTTCTACACCAACATGAAGTTTTTTGGGCAAAAAAATAGGCTCGCGAGGAGCCTATTTTACCAGTGTAAAAGTAATCTAGCTCAACACAGACAGCAGCTGTTTACGGATATTATCCACACTGCCAACACCATCTATGCAGCAGTATTTCGGTGCATTTTTTTTACCAGCATCAACCAGATTTTGATAAAAACCAACCAGCGGTTTTGTTTGCTCGTGATAAATCTTTAACCGTTTGCGAACTGTCTCTTCGAGATCATCACGACGTTGCACCAAGGGCTCGCCGGTTATGTCGTCGTGACCTTCTAGTTTCGGCGCATTGTGAATAATATGATACACACGACCAGAGGCCTCATGCACGCGACGCCCACTCAAACGTGCGACTATTACTTCATCGGCAACTTCAATTTCAATGACATGATCAATAGCAACGCCCGCGTCTATCAACGCCTGCGCTTGTGGAATAGTGCGAGGAAAACCATCAAATAAAAACCCATTCTTGCAGTCACTTTGCGCGATACGTTCTTTCACCAGCCCAATAATCAAGTCATCAGACACAAGACCACCTGCGGCCATAACATCTTTTGCTTGTAACCCTAAAGTAGTACCCGCTTTGACTGCCGCCCGCAACATATCACCGGTAGAAATTTGTGGAATTCCAAATTGCTCCATAATCAGCTGCGCCTGAGTTCCTTTACCAGCCCCCGGTGCGCCTAACAAAATTACTCTCATTGCGGATTGCCTCTCAATTTTTATCTATTTCCACCACGTTGGTGGTCGCGCCGCGTATGGTGCAGCACCCGTAATGCTGCACCTTGTATTTTTCCAACTTGTATTTTTCCAACTTGTACTTTACCAACTGGCACCCTGCCAAACTGATAGTTTCAACGAACTAAATTTGCTTACTATTTATCCGCTGCCAACTGCTATACATTAGTAATGCCTATTAGTGCCGGTAAAAGAGGAGATACGATACACGGCCAAGTC
>JAYWHF010000138.1:0-4619 GCA_043777855.1 Gammaproteobacteria bacterium
AATGTGTGCTGCGCTTTTTAGATTCACTCATGGCGTACCCTTTTCTTTTGACAGTGTCCTACTTAAACTGTTGTCTGAAATTCGGGGTCCACTTCAGGGTTCTGCGAGAGTCTCGCCTCCGAGCGTCACCCGGAATCGGGCAGCATGCGCCACAGATCGGTCTGGATTGATCTTCATATGATATTGTTTAATACCATTTAATATCATCTCATCAGACATCAGAACCTTCATCATTGCTGCTTGTTCTGCGTCTTGAATTTCGTGACGCCGCTTATCGGCGCTCGTACTTAACTGGCTTCGTAGCTCTTCAACTTGGCCGGTTAATTTACCATTGGCCACGCTCAAAGAGGCAACCTCTCCCATCAGCTCGTTGCGCCGCAACCGCTCTGCGTTCTCGCGCGCTGAGGTGTCGTTCTTGAGTTCGTTGAGCTGCTCTCGCAAGCCGCGCTCAAGCTCACGTTGGCCGTCAAGTTGCATCAGTACAAACTTGCGGCTCGACTCGGCCTCATTGAGTGCTTTTTTGGATGACTCCTCTGATGCTGCGAGCCTAGCTTTCCATTCGAGGATGGTTTTCTCGTGAGCTGCTGCGGTAGTGGTTTCCGCGCGCTGCAGGCGCAATACGTCAGCGCGCAGCGCGTCGTTGGTGGCGTTGGACGCGGCCAGGCTGTTTGTTTCTGTCAAAAGCTTCTCTGAGAGCTGCTCGTTTTGCTGAATCAGGGATTCGACCCTCGCTTCTGCGCTTGCAACAGCAGCAGATAGAGCCTCTGTTGCTGCTATCGCGTCGCGTGCTACCGCTTCGCAGGCGAGCCGATCTTCGTCAAACTGAGCGCTGCTCGTCGCTCTCGCCTGTTGCCATAGTGCTGCGGCAAACCGCTCGACTTCGCTGGCCAGCGTGTCAGGTACGCCCAGTCGCATTTCTTTGTTTTGGAGCAATTGGCCCAGTGCGACTCGCCACTCCTCGATGTCGCGCGCGATCGCGTCATTTGCTCCTGTGTTCGTGATCTGGCGCACCAGAGCAACCGTGGGGTTGATTCCAGCACGAACCAAAAAATCGCAAGCCTCATGCGAAAGCTTTGTGCGCGTTGCGCCACCAGCCCTCGAAGCCTCAGATGCCGCCGACCACTCGGCCATCAGCGCGAGCGCTGGCTTATTTGACCGTGGGGTGACTTGTTGTGCTGGCATATCGGTATTCTAACACGATGATTTCAAAAATATACATACAATGCAATAAAACATTGCAAATAAAATGATTTAGGTGTACAATGTGTGATTACTGCATTAATCATACGCAGTTAGCGCGGCTCGCCACGGTGTGCGGCTATTTGTGTAGCAGGTGTTTAAAACTGTTGAAAATCAACAACTTAGGTGCGGAATGACACTGTACTTAGCACTATGTGCCATTCCTTTGACATACGACCGCCGCAGAAGGTCAGGATTCAGCATGGGGGAGGGCGCGGGGTTTAATTTCTCGGAAAATTCAGAATTCAGTGAGAATTCGCAAAATCAGGCCATGCCCAGCGCAATCGAGCTGCGCCACTTCCACCTGTTTTGTGGGCTTGGGGGTGGTGCCAGAGGTTTCAATCAGGCGACGCCGCGCGTGGGCACCACAAAGGCGGCATGGCGCTGCATTGGCGGCATCGACAACGATGCAGCGGCGATCCGCGACTTTGAGCGTCTCTCGGGAACCAAAGGCACGGTGCTCGACCTATTTGATCGCTCGCAATACATAGCCTTTCACGGCAAAGAGCCGCCAGCGGATTGGCGCGAGGCAACGCCAGCAGATATCCATGCTGCTGCAGGCCACGAGCGGCCACATATGGTGTTCCTGTCCGCGCCGTGCAAAGGCTTTTCAGGCTTGCTGGCTGAGAGCAAGAGTAAAACCGACAAATATCAAGCGTTGGAGGTTCGCAGCAAATGAAGTCAAAACAACTCAGTCTTCCTGGCCTGCACAGCGACATCATGCGCAGCTACAAGTCTGCAGGCGACAAAGGACTAGACAACGAGCTGCTGTACGCCGCCCTTCCAATTGGTGCGCAGCGCGCACCCGTAGGGCGAGTGGGCAAGCAACATGATCTAGGCAAGCGCAAGGTGCTCTGGCATCAGCAGACGCTCAAGAAACTCGGTTTGCTTGAGCCTATTCCCGGCGAGCGTGGCCGCTGGCGTTGCACGCCTCGCGGCAAGCAGCTCGACGCGGCACCAGAAGGACAAATTCTGGTGTCATACAGCACGAAGTTAGGCGTAGCTCTCTGGGCGCGCTGCAACAGCGTTTTTAGCAGCCTAGGAGAGCCCATTGCCTTGTGTCTCACCTCAAGTTAAGTAATATCAATATGAACGATCAACGAATACCCATGTTCGCTTTGCGCACGCCGTGCTCGAATTGCCCATTCAGAATTGAGGGTGCTATCGAGTTGGAGCCGGGACGTTTGGAGGGCATAGTTGAAGAACTGGTGCGCGACGATTGGAGCACTTTTCACTGCCATAAAACGGTGTACTCCAATTCAGGCGGTGACTGGGGTGAAGATGGTCAATACGAACCATCAGGGAAAGAGTCAATGTGCGCCGGTGCCGCAGCATACTTGCACAAAATTGGCAGGCCAACCGTTGCAATGCGTCTGGCCTTTGCAACGAATACGCTGGATGTTGAAACACTGGTCAAAAATGGTCTGCTGGTGATTGATCCTGTAGAAAGAACCAAATGAACAAAGAACGCAGAAAACGCATAAATGCCCTTTACGAGCAACTGACAGCGATACATGATGAGCTTGAGGAAATTAGACAAGAAGAGCAAGATGCCTTTGATAATTTGCCCGAATTTTTTCAGAATGCACATAAGGGCCAAGCTATGCAAGAAGCAGCAGATCAACTGGAAACGGGCTGCGAAGAATTGCAGACAGCAATCGACACCTTTGCACAACTAACCGCATAGAAGACAGGATTGACTTTATGAAACCAGACGATCGAAACAAAGCATTGGCGCTAGGCAGCGCTATTTCAGCCATGACGAACAACGAAATTGGTTATTGGACAACCTCATCCTACAAAGCAATTCCAGTGACCACGCTAGGAAGACTCATACACAATGATCGCGACGTGGACTCGTTACGCGATGAAGATCGCGAACCATTCTTGATAAGCCGCGAGGCTTTCAATGCAGACATGCACCCTCTCATCGAGCTGCTCGACTACTCCACCGATATCGTGGAAGTCACCGTGAGCGGAAAAAAGGAAAGCAGAGCATTGGTTTCAATCATGAGTGGTGATGCGTTGCTACCACTCGATACCTTGCTGGCTTGGCGAAAATGACAAGCCTGATCACTGTACCGCGCTTTGATCTTGCGCTCGATCTTCCTGTCGATCGAGCACCAGCCAGGCTGAACGACGCCCTCGCCCTCAAGCTCTGGATCGACGCCTGCAAGCACGCAAAATCGCCCCATACCACCAGAGCCTACAGACGCGAAGCCATTCGATTCAGGATGTGGCTAGAGGCCCGCTATGGCGATGATCCACGGCTTTATGCACTAGCCAAGCCCTTGGACATGACGGCCTACCTCGATTACCTTGGTAAACCAAATCGTGAGCCCATACCCGAGCACGTGTTGGCTCGTTACGGAACAACGCGGCAACCATTCGATGATGAGCCACTGGCTGTAGGCTCAATCCGACAAGCGTTCGCCGCCATCATGATCATGTACGACAGATTCCGCGTGATCGAAGACGCGCCTGGCGTGCCTTACGTCGCTTTTTCACCGCTTGCGCTCATGGACTCTAGGGCAGTCAAGGCTGTACACATGGGTTCTGCAGAGCCTGATCTTGGCAAAGAGCGTGTGATCGGTACCGAGCTCTGGGAAAAGGTCGAATCGTACCTAGACCAGCGTGCGCGCAGCCACACCGCACAAACGTCAGAAGCGCACACAATCCACCGGCAACGCTGGATTGTCAAGCTGCTCTACTACGCATGGCTGCGCCGTGGCGAAGCCGCGCGCGCGCAGATGGGCCACTTCTATCAAAAGCAAGGCGCATGGCGGCTTGTGGTTGCCGGTAAAGGTGGGAAAGTCAAATCGATCATCGCAGTTGAACCATTGATCAAGGCGCTCTACTTCTATCGGCAGTTCAACCAACTTGAGCCCTACCCCTCTGTAGGTGAATCGCGGCCTGCGATCTTGCCGCAGCGTGGCCAAGGTAACTTGACTGGTCAATCCATTTACAGGATTTTCGGAGAAACGATGCTTGAGATTGCAGAGAAAAACCCATCGTTGCAAGAGCAGGAGCGTGCCCTGCTGCGCCAGGCTACTCCCCACTGGGTGCGACATACTGGTATTTCGCATAGCGCTGATGCTGGCTTAGATTTAGCCTATGCATCTGCGCAAGCAAGGCACGAAGATATACGGCTCACAGCAAAGACTTACTACCATCCTGACGATACTCCTATGCGAGAAAAACTAAACAACGCACTCGCCAAGCGATAGAAGCGCTGTAGTTTACGCTTTAAGCCAGAGAACTATTCCAACGCTAAAGAAGCCTATGAAGTGGACCCCACCATCGAGACAGACTTGATAGTAGTTTAAGTTGCACCCGATTTCACACAGCTGAACAGCGCTGCCCTGATTCTTGCTTTAACT
>JAYWHF010000139.1:0-13127 GCA_043777855.1 Gammaproteobacteria bacterium
GCCGTTATGTGCCGTGTTGGCTTGGCGCTAACCCCCAGTAATGGTCACTTTAGCGTTGTAGAGCGGGCCCATTGGAAGAGCAGCTTACGTGGAGGAGAAGGTGCAGTGCGCGAAGCCTGCGACTTGATTATGCACGCGCAAAATACGTTTGATCACACACTTAAATCCTACTTAGTGTCGCTGCCTGTATGAAGTTCTTCTTGAAGTTCTACGTGAAGCTCTTCTTGATGCCATGTCGAAAACTGTATTGAAAACTCGGTGTAGCGCGCCGCTTGAAAAAAGAACTCAACCGACGCGAACCACAATTACTTAACCCATTTTACGGATGCTTATTTTCATCATGTCTCAATTAGTAGATGTTCGCACATTGGCCAATGAAAATTTGCCTAGGCTAAATCCACTACTGCTTCCTCTGCCGTGGCTGGTTGTTCTAGTGCTTATGATTGTCTTTCTGGTCATGAAATACGGTGACAATACCGGGGAAATAGCCACGTCAAGTGGTCGCGTTGAAAGAGAGTTCCCGCAGGTTTTCATGGCAAATGTTGATATGCGCGATTTTGACGAAAAAGGTGCATTACACTTCCAACTAAAAACTCCCCTAATCCGACACTTCCAAACCGGTGAAAAGGCCAGCGAAAGTGACCACACCCTATTTGACTTGCCCCAAATCGTATTTTTAGGCGACGCTGAAAAACCCGCGTGGTACATGACAGCTCAATTAGGCCGAGGCGATAACAACGGCGACCAACTTACCCTGACGAATGATGTGTTAGCGCAACAGACATCGCCAACCCAAGGTGTTGTTAGCATTACCACCACGGAGCTGCGGCTAAATACCCGCGAGCAATTCGCCGATACCGACAAAGCTGTTACTATGCGCAGCGCTAAAACTACGCTAAACACCATTGGTATGCATGCCGACATTAAACAAGATCGGATAAAACTTAAGTCACACGTAACAGGAACCTATGAACCCTAATCAGATTCAGAAACGTCTGCCCCCTGTTTTGCTCGCGATTACCTTTTGCCTGGTCTCCTTTCCCACGCAGGCGCTGCCAACCGACAAAGACCAAGTCATTAAGATCTCCGCCAAAAGCGCTTTTTTTGACCAAAAGCAAGGCTTAGCAACCTACACGGGCGCCGTAAAGTTATCCCAAGGAAGCTTAGAGATAAGCGCGGATAAAATTACCGTACTTTTAGGCAAAGACCAAAAACCAGAAACCGCGATTGCTGAAGGGAACCCCGCTTACTATCAGCTGCAGCCCGATGCCGACAAAGCGGTGATTCACGCCGAGGCCAACATTGTTCGTTATGCGGTGAGTAAAGATTATATAACGCTTGAGAAAAATGCGTTTGTAGAGCAAAACGGGGCAACTACTCGCGGCGGCAAAATAGATTACGACATGGCAAATGGCACGGTAAGTGCCTCAGGTGCGGGCAATGAGTCCGGCCGCGTCGAGTTCGTTATCCCCCCGCAAACCAACAAAAAAGATTAATTTCATGGCTACTCTTTACGCCCAAAATCTTGCCAAAAGCTATAAAAAACGCAAAGTCGTCATAGATGTTTCATTGACGGTTACCAGCGGGCAAATCGTTGGCCTACTCGGCCCGAATGGCGCTGGAAAAACGACTTGTTTTTACATGATTGCGGGCCTTGTTGAATCTGAAAATGGCCGCGTACTCATTGATGAACTCGACATTACCCATCTGCCGATTCACGGCCGTGCTCGCGCCGGTATTGGCTATTTGCCACAAGAAGCCTCGATTTTTCGCAAGCTGACCGTGGCCGACAATATCATGGCGATTTTGGAAACCCGCAAAGATCTCAACCGAAAACAACGCTTGGCTAAACTTGAATCCTTAATGGCAGAGTTCCACATCACCCATCTTCGCGACACGTTAGGCATGTCGCTGTCGGGCGGCGAACGTCGACGGGCCGAAATCGCACGGGCGCTCGCCACTGATCCAAAATTTATTCTCTTGGATGAACCCTTCGCCGGCGTTGACCCAATATCGGTTTCAGACATAAAAGAAATTGTACGACACCTCAAAATGCGCGGAATTGGCGTGCTCATCACCGATCACAACGTGCGCGAAACGCTCGATATCTGCGAAACTGCTTACATTGTTAGTGAAGGTAGAATTATCGCCTCTGGCAATTCGGCAGCTATTTTGAGTAACGAAAAGGTCCGCAAAGTTTATCTTGGTGAAGACTTTAAACTTTAAATATCAGCGACACTTTTTAGCCAAAAAAGCACAGCTCACCCAAGAATTGGGCTTGACAAACAACGATTCCCTTCTCTTAGGCATAAAGATTGCTTTAAAAACCTTCTTAAGTCCGATTGAGTTATTGCCTAGCGCCAGAACCCTGACTAAACTCCACCTAACGACTTTAGCAACTGAAGACTGCTAAGGTTTTACGTGAGACCGTTTACCAACCAAGGGTATGTCGTCCAAATAATGAAGCAATCTCTCCAGCTAAGGCTTGGTCAACAACTGACTATGACCCCTCAATTGCAGCAAGCTATTCGCTTATTGCAACTATCGACGCTTGATCTTCAGCAAGAAATTCAAGAAGCGCTTGAATCTAACCCTATGCTCGAAATGGAAGATGGTTTTGACACGCCCACTGCCTCTAACTCTGACTTTGAGGACAGCGACTACCCGCGGCAACAAGAAGTTCCTATAGATCCCAACAGCGCCACTGTCGACAGCTTCAACGAGCATTACAAAGAGTCTTACAGCGAAACGGCTAGCAGTAACAGCAGCGACGGGGACAGCGAAAGTTACGGAGCAGACAACATAAGCGAAACCCGCACCGCCGACAGCTTTACTGATACCGAGAGCTTTACCGATACCGACAGCTACGCCGAGACTGGCGAATACAGTGACAGCGCCACAGAGTGGAATGAATCAATTCCCACTGACCTACCGGTAGACACAAGCTGGGACGATGTTTATCAAACCAGCAGCTCAAGTACATCCTCGAACTATGACAGCGAGGACGGTGATTTTGAAAGCCGTCGCACGGCTGTCGACTCTCTGTACGATCATTTAATGTGGCAGCTCAATCTTACCCCCATGTCCGACCGTGACCGCATCATCGCCATGGCTATTATCGATGCCGTTGAACCCAGCGGCATGCTGTCTGTTACCTTAGAAGACATTCACGAGGGTTTGGTGAGCGAGTGGACCGATTTAGAATTGGATGAGGTGGTTGCGGTACAACATCGAATCCAACAATTTGATCCCTGTGGCGCCTGCAGTCAAAACTTAGCTGACTGCCTAAACGTACAACTGCTCCAATATCCACCTGAAACACCGTTTTTAGCTGAAGCGAAGATAATCGCCAAAAACTTTTTGCCCTTGCTGGCCAGCCGCGACTTTAGGCAGCTGATGCGGCGCACAAAACTAAAAGAAGATGAGCTAAGTATTGCGGTAACGCTTATTCAAGGGCTCAATCCCAGACCGGGAGACATGATCGCCAACGGCGATACCGAGTATGTTGTACCCGATGTTTTTGTTGAGAAACGTGAAGGGCGCTGGATGGTCGAACTAAACCCTGACATAGCGCCACGGCTCCGCATCAACTCAGACTATGCATCAATGGTAAAACGAGCAGACTCAAGTACTGACAACACTTTCTTAAAAGATAACTTGCAAGAAGCGCGCTGGTTTTTAAAAAGCTTACAAAGCAGAAACGAAACATTACTGAAAGTCGCAAGCTGCATTGTCGAAAAGCAACGCGGATTTCTTGAGTATGGCGCAGAAGCAATGAAGCCTTTAGTGTTGCATGATATCGCTGAAATAGTAGAAATGCATGAATCAACTATCTCTCGCGTTACAACACAAAAATTCATGCACACGCCTCAGGGTATTTTTGAATTAAAGTATTTCTTCTCCAGCCATGTCAATACTGACTCTGGAGGCGAATGCTCATCAACCGCCATACGTGCCCTAATCAAAAAATTAGTGAATGCTGAGAATCCGAAAAAGCCCCTGAGCGACAACAAAATTACTGATTTGTTGGGTGAGCAAGGTATTCAAGTTGCCCGACGCACCATCGCGAAGTACCGTGAATCCCTTAATATTCCGCCCTCAAATGAGCGCAAAACACTGTAGTTTTTATTAACGCTGTAGTTTCTATTAACCCTGTAGTTTTTACGAAGGTTGCAACACTCGCCATTTCTTGCAACTCAATACCTTTGCGCACAAGCCATTTGTCACCACACCATTTACAACCATGAGGAAGCATCCATGCAGATCAATATTAGTGGCCATCACTTAGAAGTCACCGAAGCACTCAGAGATTACGTGAGCAGCAAAATAGAGCGCCTAAGCAACCATCATGACAAAATTACCAGCATTCACGTCATTCTTACGGTTGATAAACTGGAGCAAAAAGTGGAAGCCACTATGCACGTCAGCGGCAAAGATATTTTTGCCGATGCGTGTTCTGACGATTTATATGCTGCAATAGACGCTCTGGCAGATAAACTTGATCGCCAACTCATTAAACACAAAGAAAAAATGCGTAGCCATCGCTAATCATGAATATAGAATTACTACTAACGCCAAGCCGCACGCGCCACCACGTTGAAGCCACGAGCAAACGGCAAACGCTGGAAATTCTTGCCGCTACTATTGCACAGGATATTCCTTCGTTAAACGTTGAAGCGCTGCTGCGTCGCTTTCTCGCCCGCGAACGTCTTGGCTCAACGGGCATAGGATATGGAATAGCCATACCTCACTGCTGTATCGAAGAGTGCTCACATGCAATTGGTGCTCTCATAACACTAAAGGAGCCAGTGGATTTTGATGCAATAGACTCACAACCCGTTGATATTTTATTCGCGCTTATAGTCCCGGAAGCGGCGAATACAGAACATTTACAGAATCTTGCGGCACTGGCTAGCGCCATGAACAACGCGCAATTTCGGCAACAGCTGCGCGACGCGGAAGATGACTCAATGCTTCATAGCGCGGCCACTTTCAAGGACGCAACCAAATGAGCCCGTTGATTAGCCCTACCAACCCACGATCGATTTTCGGCAAGAATAATTCCGTCGTCAACAAGGAGCCTACATGCAACTCGTTATAGTTACCGGCCTTTCAGGCTCAGGAAAAAGTACCGCATTGCACGTGCTTGAAGATGTGGGTTACAACTGTATTGATAATTTACCGGTCAGCCTACTGCCTGCATTGGTGGCACAAATAGAAATTCACAAGGATGATCAACAAAAGTTCGCCATAGGTATTGATGTGCGAAACGCGTGGCAGGATTTACGTATTTTCCCCGACATGGTCAGCACGCTTAAAACCGCTCGGCTACCTTTCAGTATTATATTTTTAGATTCCCAAGCATCAGTATTAATTCAGCGTTTTAGCGAAACGCGACGCAAACACCCACTGAGTGATGCGTCGACCAATCTCGCCGAAGCCATCGCAAGAGAGCAAGAACTGCTCGAAACAATTCGCGACACAGCCGATCAAATTATCGATACCAGCTATCTAACGCTGCATGAATTGCGCGATTTAGTCAAAGAGCGTTTAGTGGGCCGCAATCCGTCAGACATGGCAATCCTCTTCGAATCCTTTGGTTTCAAACACGGAATTCCTGTTAACGCCGATGTGGTTTTTGATGCGCGCTGCTTACCGAACCCGCATTGGAAACAAAACCTACGCCCGCTAACCGGTAAGGACAAAGACGTTATCGATTTTTTGGAAGAGCAGCCTACAGTGATTGAAATGTACAACGACATAGAACAGTATCTGAGCCGTTGGTTTCCGCGTTATCAAGCGAATAATCGGAGTTATATAACAGTGGCTATTGGCTGCACTGGCGGACAACATAGATCAGTCTATTTATCCGAACGGTTGCACGAGAAATTTGTCCAACAGTTTCAAGATGTTCAAGTCAGACATCGCGATATTGCTAAACATAAGAAAAATTAACTATGCTAACTGAAACTATCACCATCATTAACAAACGCGGCTTACACGCTCGTGCTGCCGCAAAATTTGCCACACTGGCGGCACAGTTTAGCGCGCGAATTCAGGTTCGTACCTGCGGCAATTGGGTTGAGGCAAAAAGCGTTATGTCTTTAATGCTGCTGGCCGCGACTCAGGGCACAGATCTCGAAGTGTCAACTGAGGGCGACGATGAAAGTCATGCGATGGAAACTATTCGAGGTTTAATTCAAAATCGCTTTGAAGAAGACGAGTAATTTTTTAAGAATACGAGTCGCTGCTTGCACGTCGATCTATCGGCAATACCCACAGAAAAATTACGCGGAAATACCATGGTTTATAAATACGACGACATTAATCCCGACGATTACATTAAAAGTAAATCGCAAGTTAAACGCGAAATGACCGCGCTGCAAAAACTGGGTGAACAACTCATTGACATGAATGAAAAACAACTCGGCAGTATTCCTTTAGATGAATCCATTCTCGATGCCATTTATGAAGCGCGTAAAATGCCTCACCGCGAAGCACGCCGTCGCCACTTACAGTTTATTGGTAAGTTGATGCGTGAAACTAATCATGAGGCGGTGCAAGCGGCGGTTGATAAATTGCAGAATCGCAGCGATCAATATATCCATCGGCAACATCAAATTGAACGCTATCGCGATCTTTTAATTGAAGATAACAAACAGGTGTTTCAAACACTGGTTACCAGTTGCCCTGGCATTGATATACAGCACCTGAGGCAACTTATTCGCAGCGCGCAGAAAGAGCGCGACGAAAACCAACCGCCAACAAATTCTCGTAAATTATTTAGCTATGTTCGCGATCAATTGAGTGCGCAGGACGAATAAGCGGAAACCAGACTAATCAGATGACACAGCTTTCTTTTCTGGAGCAGCTTTCTTTTCTGGGCGAGCGTTGGTTTTTTTGATGTATTTTTTGGTCTTCTTAGGGGTTTCGCTAGGCTTAACGCTCTCGCGCAAACTTTCTTCGCTTTCAAACAGGCGATCAAAATTCATCTTGGGGTCATCCCAACCGCCGCGGATGCTATAGCTCACACTGGCCGCTTGATCGACTTGCTTCTTGAATAACTTGCTGACTAAATAAATGCCGGCCGCTGCCGGCAAACCCGTCACCAAGGCGGTCACAAAAGTGAAGTTACCCGCGATAGGCAAGGTGGCTACCAAGCGGGTGTTAATTTTTTCATGCTCCAAATCTAGGGTGCCCGCCATTTGTAAGCGGCTTGAAGGTGTTTGTACCACCAAAGGTTCTGCGAACGTCATAGTGCCCGGTTCAAAACTAACTTTGCCGCTTAGGTGATCGTAGGCCAAACCGCTTTGGTACAAGTCAGAGAAATCCAAGCGTAATCGACGCGCCAGCGAATCGAAATTAAGAATGGCCATGAGCCGTAAAAAACCGTCGCTGCCAATGCTAGGGTTACGTTTGAACCGACCTTTTTCTAACCAAATGTCGATATCACCTTTTATTTTTTTCAGACTAAAATCTTGTGGGTCGCCCACCCATTCAATATCTGTTCTAAATTGCGCGACACTACTTTCGAGCATATCCGGTTTTTGCCATTGCTGAAGTACCACTGAAATATCGGTGGCTGACAGCGTACCGCTAAAATGTGTCCGCGCACCTAGATCATCGAGTTGCCAACTGAGTGTCGCGCCGGCCAGTGCATTATCCAGACCACTCACCGTAATACCGCGCACAGTGCCATGAATGTTGTCGAACAAAACGCCTTTATCGTTAGGCCGAATTTGTAGCGACCAACTGCCATAATTATCATTGTCGAGATAGAGTTCGCGCACGGTGATATTTGAAACAGGCAACGTGCGCGGGTCTAGGCTGACGACTAGAGGTTTACTTGACGACGCGGCTTGCAGCGCTTCCTCGCTGGATATTGGTTCGCCAACAGGCCCGCTAATAATCTGATTGTCGAGATGTAAATTTTTTAAGTTAATCTGCATGGGCTTATTCTTTTCATTTGGCAAATAAGCATCTCCCTCTGTCACCGTGTTGGCAAAACGCACAACCCACGCACCGGGTAATCGCTCTGCTCGCACATCAATATTCTCGAGCAGCAGCGGGCCAACCTGATACCGACCCAGTAACACGGCCGCATGAAACGGCAAGCCGGCAACTAACACATCGGGTTCGGTGTTGCCGAGCGGGTTGCTCTCCACCACTTTTTTGATGCTGCCGCGATCGAGTTGTTGCGTGTAATCCACATATTGTTGTTGCGCTTTTTTCCAAGGCTCTATATCCAAAACTGGCAACTTACCGCTGAGTAAAAACTGCGGCGATTCAGATAACGTGGCAACGCTGTCCAACGCAATATTCGCGTTGTACAAGGTATTCGAGTTAGCGGGCTTCAACTCAAACAACGCCTGTAAGTGATCACCGTAACTGAGCGCAATTAACGAGCTCTGCTCATGCAGCGCCATTTTAAAAATCAATGGCCGCTCGGAGCTCCGAGATTTACCGTAGGGCTCCGGTAAATCTACCTCAACGCCCGCCAATTGACTGGAGACAGTGACGACCGCGAACGCTTTTTCCATATCGGACGATTGCGCTGACACGAGTGGCGGCGCGGTGCGTTTGTCGCTCGAGCGGTGATTCAACTCGACGTGTGCTTTGTAAGGGATTTTTCCTTGCAAATAGAGAACCTCCGGGCGAAGACTCCAGTTAGCGAGCGCCCGGCTGTCTACCTCTCCTGCGATATCCACCCAAGTCTGACTCCTATCAGCTTTCTTCTGGGTGCTTAAAAGCACCTCAACGGGTTCGTCAAACAGCCTAGCCCGTAAATTTTCACTGGAGAGCCCCGCATCTTGGTTGTAGCTGATGCGACCGGTAATGTCGCGCGCACTCAATTTAAGATTCCCCAGCGCGAAAAATGGCGACTGCAAATCTATATCTACCTGCTGTGCGGCGCCCGGCGCGCCTTGGGTCAGGGGAACACTAATATTCACCTGCGTTTGCAGGGCGCCTTCCAACTGCCACGTATCCATGTTGGCGCCTATATACTGGCGCAACATACTTTCTCGAAGAATCCGTAAGCCATCGCTAGCGGCGCCTTTTACATTGCCATCAACCTGCAGCAAGGTTCCTTCACCGAGCGAGTTCGGACGAACGCTGACTTGAGTTGGGCCCACATCGCTGGCAAATAACTTCGCATTGTCCAAGGTGGCGGTGACATTTTCACCATCTACCAATACACGACCATTAATGGCGTGCAGACGCGGCCAGTCGGGGTGGTATTGAAGCTCAGCGTGATTTACGTCGAGGTAAAGCTGGTGAGTACGTGCATTATGTTTAGGTGTATTGAGGGTACCGCGGTAGACAAAACCGCCCTGAGTCGCTATTCCCGCGTTATTGGCACCGATACTTTTATCAAGCCACGTCAACAAAGATGGAGGCACTACCGCCGGAACATACTTGCGGTAAAGGCTTGCGTTCAGCTGCTTTGCACCCACGTGCAAATAGAGGTCAATATCGCCAGTACCGTGACGCCACGGCAAGGCTAGCCACATGTAACCCTTAGCCTGTTCGGTGCCATTGAAAAACTCTAGCGCACCGCTATTGACGTAAACCTGATTTTCTTCAGGGTGTATTTGCCATGCAACTTGGCCTTTCGCTCGCTCAAATTCCATGGCCTGCGTGTAGGTAGGATAATAAAACATGCTGAATCCAGCGCGACTATCGATATCGACATGTCCCCCACGCTGCCCCGCCTGAACGAAGCCGTCCAACTTACCCAAGGCTGGAACGCCTTGCCAAGCACCACTGGCGACCTGTACTAAATTGGCTCGCAGTTGCCAGTCACTCGGTTTTTGTAGCGGGATAGACACTTCGAGATTATGCAACTCACCACTAGGGTGAAGTTGCCGCATAACATTGCGCAAACGGCCTTCACCCAACACCCCGGTCTCATCCAAGGCTTGATTAAGGCGCTGCAAATTAAGGCTGCGCAACTGCACCACCAACGGCGCCTCGTGGCTATTAGCTGAAGCGGCGATATTGACTTTTTCAAGGGTGTTTTGATTGATGCTAGCACCGAGATTTTGCAGCGCAAGGTTCCACTTGCCACCATAAAACCAGCTGCCGACCACATCTGACGAAAACTTATCTAACGCCAATTCCCGCCCTAACACGGGCAAATTTAAGCGTTGCACACCCACTTGCCCCACCAGATCGAAACCCTCTTGGAGCGGTCTGCTGGTAAGCCACAAGCTGGCACTCAAAGTCCCTTCGCTATGCACTTCAGCTTTTATGCCGCGCAGTAAAAATGCTGTTGCCGCGGCGATGGGTTCGTTTGTGGGAAATTGATTAAGCTGCAGATACACGCTGCTCGTAAAGCCTTGCTTGCGCCGAGGATCGCCGCTTGCCTCAACCAGCAACTGGAGAGTCTTTGGGCGGTTGTCGACATCTACCTGCATCGATAAACGATGAAAGCCTTTGGCATTCTCCATCACTGCCGAGGGCGATTGCAGCAGCGTTTTATCACCGGAGGCAAACTGAAAATCAAAATGTGCCTTATGAAAGGCGATGCGACGTGAGAGCAACAACATGTCGATTAGGGTGTCGAGCTGTGCTGACTCATCAGGATTTTTCTCGTCGAGCGCGGGCAGGCCGGGAATGCCCCAATGCCCGTCGGTCGATTGGACAAACCCCACTTTGGCTTGGTGCAAGGTCAAAACACTCCACACCGGACGCAGATGCAACAAGCTGTCGAGCAGATCAAGCTGCATGTGCGCTTGAGCGAGCGAAAAAATGGGTAGGCCAGATCGACTGTCGATACGTAGCTGATCGACATCCAGAATAGGTTTCAAGCCATCCCACTGCGCGTTAAGCTGACCAATACTCACGTCGGCATTGAGTTTCTGGGACAAATAGCGGCTGATGGATTCCCGATGATCGTTAAGCATGGGCGAAAAGCTCCGCCCAGCCTGAACCAATATCGCAAGGCCTATGGCCGCCACCGCAAAGCAAAGATAAAACCATTTCACGAATTTACGTAAAAATGCAGTCATGAGTAACAATCTGTCATGTGACGACAACATCCATTCGAATCATTAAATTTCTTCAGTAGGCTGCCCTACGCCAATACAATGTCGTACTTTTCTTGCGTGTATAACGCTTCCACCCGGAACTCAATGGTGCGGCCAACAAAGGCTTCAAGATCAGCGACATAAGCCGCTTCTTCGTCCAACAATCTGTCGATCACCACGGGAGCGGCTAAAATCAAAAATTTTTGGTTATCGTAGGCTTTGGCTTCACGCAAAATTTCGCGAAAAATTTCGTAGCACACGGTTTCCGCCGACTTAACCTGCCCGCGCCCCAAACAAATTGGACAGGGCTCACACATCATTTGCCCCAAGGATTCACGCGTGCGCTTGCGCGCCATCTCAACCAAACCAAGCTCTGAGACTCCGGTAATGCGCGTTTTAGCGTGATCCTTTTCCAAGGCTTTTTCCAAGGTGCGCAGCACCTGCCGCTGGTGCTCTGGGTCTCGCATATCAATAAAATCAAGAATGATAATGCCGCCTAAATTGCGTAACCGTAGCTGGCGCGCAATTGCTGTCGCGGCTTCCATGTTCGTTTTAAAAATGGTTTCTTCAAGATTGCGATGGCCGACAAATGCACCCGTATTGACGTCGACCGTCGTCATAGCTTCTGTCTGCTCAATCACGAGATAGCCATTGGATTTTAATGGAACTCGCGACTCAAGCGCCCGGTGAATTTCATCTTCAACACCGTACAAATCCAGCAGCGGCCTTTCACCCGTGTAGTGCTCGATAATACTGACTAACTTCGGCGAATATTGGCTCGCGAAATCGAGCATTTGCTGAAAACTCAGGTGCGAATCCACGCGTATTTTATCAATCGGCGCACGCGCCAAATCGCGCAGTGCGCGAAGCGTTAAGGGCATGTCTTCGTGCAACACCGCCGGCACTTTCAAGGCAATAAGTTTGTCACTTAAGTCAGCCCAAAGTTTCTGCAAAAACGGTATATCCGCCAAAATGGCCTCTGCCGTCGCGCCCTCTGCAACGGTACGCACAATAAAACCGCCACTACCGGTGTTACTTACCACTCTTTGTTCGACGATTTGTCGCAAGCGCTCACGCTCTTCTTCATCTTCAATACGTACCGAAACGCCAATATGATTACTGTAAGGCAGATACACCAAATAGCGCGACGATAGCGTTATGTGTGTGGTGAGACGAGCCCCCTTGGTACTAATGGGATCTTTGGCCACTTGAACGACGATGGTTTGACCTTCGCGCACTAAGGTTCTTATGTCGGGAACCTCAACCGGGCGCGAATCACCTTCTGCTGCTTCAGGGATCATGTCGCCTGCATGAATAAAACCGGTACGATCCAGACCTATGTCGACAAAAGCGGCTTGCATCCCCGGCAATACCCGCACCACTTTGCCTTTATAAATATTGCCTACCTGGCCTTTGCCATGACTGCGCTCTATATAGAGTTCCTGTACAACGCCGTTTTCAACCAAGGCAACACGAGTTTCCACCGGAGAGACATTAATTAGGATTTCTTCACTCATACACGCAATGCCCGTTTTCTGATGATGCTCATGTTGGCTTATTAAGGTGGCTCATTGCTGCCACCAAGGAACGCCAAACTGCGCCAGTAGCGCCAATGTTTGCTCTATGGGCAAACCCACGACACCGGTATAGCTACCGCGAATTTGCTGCACAAATACCGCACCCAAGCCTTGGATCGCATAACCTCCGGCTTTGTCCTGCGGCTCGCCGGTTAGCCAGTAGGCATTGATTTCACGCTCATCCAACGCGCGAAAAACCACATCGGTAATGGAAAGCCTAACGGCAATATCCTGCTCAGTAGCAAGGGCAACGGCGGTCATAACCTGGTGCGTAGAACCCGCCAGCTGCCTGAGCATTGCTCTGGAATGCTGCGCATCGCGCGGTTTTTCAAGAATAGCGCCGTCGCACACAACAATAGTGTCAGCGCCTAACACGGGTTTCAGACTAAGCCCCTGTTGCGTTACGGCTCTTACTCCGGCGGCAGCTTTTTCAGCGGCAAGCCGCTGAACATACTCACTGGGCAATTCTTGTTGGCGTGGTATTTCAGAAACGTCAACCCTTAACACCTCGTGCGGTACA
>JAYWHF010000140.1:0-4618 GCA_043777855.1 Gammaproteobacteria bacterium
CTATTATACGCCTAAGGGCGTGGCCATAATTTGGCCTGAGTGGTCGAAGGATGATCTGCTAGCGATGGGTCAAGTGGTACCCAGACTTGAACCGCGCCACTATTTCAATTAAGCAAAGAAGCAAAAAGCGATTTGCGTTCAATTGCTTTTTTTACAGAAAACCGCTGGGGTAGACCTCAACGTAATTTGTACATTAAGCAATTAGATGAAGCATTTTTCTTACTTGGACAAAACCCAGGTTTAGGAATTTCATGCAGCTACATTCGGGATGGATATAAAAAAATTCCGCAAGGCAGCCACATGATTTTCTACAAACACAGCACTTCAGCCAATATTTTAGTGGTGCGCATTTTACACAAGGGGATGGATTACGATTCGCAGCTCTGACGCTATAAAGAGGCTGTAGAAAACCCAAACCCAAAGCAAAAAGCCTCGCTTTTGCGAGGCTTTTTGCTGATTAGCTAGAAACTCCTAGCTTATTCAATAGTGATTGTTGCCGTACCACCGTCAGTTTGACCATTATTGGTGGCCATGTAATCAGACGGAACTGCATCTTCCATAGTGCCATGAGTTATCTGTTCATTAGAACCATCTTCGTCGGTAAAAGACACGTCGTCAAAATACAAATCATAATCGCCTTGGCCTGCGAGGTTTAGCTGAAATTGAACCGACGCATCACTAAAGTTTGGTGCAGTGAAGACAATGGAGTTTTCCTGCCAACTAGTTGTAATGTCGAATGAATTGTTCGAAGGCACGCTTACATAATCATTGGCTGTACCCACATTGTCGCCGCCATTGTTTTGAATGGATAAAGTAATTGCTTTACTAGCTTTCACTTTGTAGGACCACTTGTATATTTTATTGGCTGTGAACCCCATACCCAAACTCTGGTTTACCTGTAAGTGCCAACTAATATCGCCAATTTTTAAAATATCGGCAACAACAAAACCACCGGTTACGGCAATTTTCAACTTTTTCCCAGTTTGAGTCACTGCAACTACTGAAGATGCAACAGACGAACTAACCGGAGCCACACTTGAAGCTGGCGCCATGCTTGAAGGAGCCATGCTTGACGCGGGAGCAGCGCTGGATGCAGGAGCCACGCTCGACGCTGGGGCAGAGCTGGCTGCCGGCGGCGGCGTTACTGTCGTTCTTTTGTCATCGCTGCCGCCACAACCACTTAGAACAGCACCCGCTACAAGTGCAATGCTTAAAAATTTAATCATGATGTTACCCCTGAATAGTAAAGTTATGTTCGGCCGCGCATTTTGCCCTACAGGTTTCAGAACGAACGGCCCTTCTTATTGTAAAAGTACTTTTTTGAAGCTTAAGTGCAAACATAGGCTAGATACCGCGAACAGATGATCAAGATGTCTACGCCCGCTACATCCGAGCGAAACATAACACAGTCGCGTCGACTTTAGCCGTAAATAAACAGCCAAGAATAGTAAATTCTCTGGAAAATGCTCCACGTACGGAGTGCATACAAAGGAACTATAACCCCGCCCCTAGTCACGTTTGCATAAGCGCTATGCTGTCTTATATTATGATAAGGAAGAGCGGCTGCAAAAGACCAATAATTTCTGCTCAATACAATACTTAATAGGCCCACAAATATGTTAAACAGCTCTCGCATTACACTACTCATCGGAACCCTCATACTTACCAACGCAGTAACAGCCACTGACAGCAACATCGCAAAACCTAAGCTCAATTCAAACTTCTATTACATTCACGCTGGTGAGATTGTTGATGGCTGGTCATTACAATTGGGGGATCCTAGCAACTGGTCGACCCCTATTATCGATCGCAATGGCAAATCCGCATCTGGAAAAGTCGCCGTAGAACCAACCGAGTTTAACGCAAAAAATGACGCACTCAAGATAACCTGGAGCCCTCGCAGCGACGAAAAAGGAATGTTTGCGCTCTACGGCTCTGATATCGATTTAAGCACGGTGGAAAACACCGCCGTGCTCGTACTCGGGCTGAAGGTCGATGTCAGCCCGAACAAAGAAGTTAGCATAGGCATGGGCTGCACCTACCCATGTCAAGGCCTAGTAAATATGGGCAAACCATTAAAAAAACTTGAGAAAAACAAATGGTTATCCTTACCCATCCCATTGAACTGCCTTACGAAAGCTGGGCTAGACCTCAAAAAAGTTAACGGCTCAATCATCATATCAACCGAAGGAAAAATGACGCTTTCCATAACCAGTGTTCACTTAGAAAAATTGCAAGCCGGTGATGCAAATTGCGCGGAAAAATGACTCAAGAGCGTTTAGCCGCGCAGTGTTCGTTAATATACTTCTCATGTGTCGGGCTAACATCTACACATTTGCTAATAACAGACTCAAATCGCGCAAAGAAAACTCTCAGCTGCTCCAAGCTCATATTGTCAACAAGAGGATGGTATGAGTCTGACTTTATGCCCTGCCCGTCGTACACCGCGAGCCAGCTCGTTACATCAAACAGCTCTTGATCTTCACGAAAAATATGCCCAGTTGCTTTAAAGAGTTGAATTTTTTTCCATAGAGGCTCTGGAACTTCCATAGTGCTGCAGTAACGCCAAAAATCAGAATCATCTCTTTTAGTTGCCTTATAGTGCAGTATTAAAAAATCCCTAATGCGCTCACACTCAAAAATAGTGGATTCGTTATAAATGTCAATTTCTAGTGGGTTAAAATCACGGGTCGGAAAAAATTTAATAAGCTTCGCAATGGCCGTTTGTACAAGATGAATACTGGTAGATTCAAGCGGCTCCATGAACCCACTCGCTAGGCCAATTGCAACACAATTTTTGTTCCAGAATTTCTTTCGCCTTCCAGTGGTGAACTTAATCAACTTAGGATCACTGAGTTTATCTCCATCAATATTCTTCAACAGTATTGAAGTAGCTTCATCAATGCTCATGTACTGACTCGAGAACACATGGCCGTTGCCAATTCTGTGTTGTAACGGTATACGCCACTGCCACCCGGCGGTCCTCGCTGTAGCTCGAGTATAAGGAATAGGTGGATTTATATTTGCACAGGGCACAACGACAGCGCTATCGCAAGGCAGCCAATGCTGCCAATTTTCATAGCCCGTTTTTAACGCGCCTTCAATCAACAGACCATGAAAACCCGTGCAATCGATAAATAAATCTGCATCTATTCGTCTACCATCTTGCAGCACTACCGAATCAATAAAACCGTCCTGCTCACGCAACTCAACGCCTTTAATGATACCTTCAGTGCGCACGACACCTCGCAGCTCGGAGTATTCCCTTAAAAAAATAGCGTAAAGACCTGCGTCAAATTGAAACGCATAGGCAAAAGATGAAAGAGGAGAATCAGGAATATTCAACGGACGAGTAAACTTATTTTCGCGAGCAGCCATGGAGGCAAATGAGTAGCGCTCAATAGCTCCAGCTATGCCTAGCTCCTTTAATTTTATCCAATACTGATGAAAAGGCAGTGATGCAATATCCTCCCCATAGGTACCAAAAGGATGAATATACCTACTGCCCAGTTCATTCCAATCAACAAATTCAATTCCTAACTTAAAGGTTGCTTGTGTTTTTTGCATAAACACATTTTCATCGATATCTAACAACTGATTGAAGGTCCTGATATGTGGAATTGTCGCCTCTCCAACGCCGACCGTGCCTATGTCTTCAGACTCTATCAAATGCACCTCGCACATTGCCCTATCTAGCACCTTCGACAGTGCAGCTGCCGTCATCCATCCCGCCGTTCCTCCGCCCGCGATAACA
Source organism: Gammaproteobacteria bacterium (assembly GCA_043777855.1). GTDB lineage: Bacteria > Pseudomonadota > Gammaproteobacteria > Pseudomonadales > Cellvibrionaceae > Cellvibrio. Next base: position 3,755 of record JAYWHF010000140.1, read on the forward strand.
ACTTTTCTTATTCTATTTTCCAACCTATTGTGCGATTTCATAGTAACTCTCAACAATAATCAATTGATCGCGTAGTAATGCTTAAGAAACTCACGATAAGAAGGCAGCTCATTTGCTGAATTCTGATACAGCGTTTTCATTTGGAATAATTTATTGGAAATTTTTTCTATGCCTATTGCGTCCGTCAAAGGATCATAGCTCCTTGGCCAAAGACCAAAACCCAGAAAAAGAGATACCCAAAGATTAGGTGCCCAAGTCTGATGCTCAAAAAAGGCAATTTTTCCACGCGATTTAAATAGATCTACAGTATGTAAAAGCTGAACACTAGGAGGTGTTCTACGCGCATGAATCCAGAAATCTGAATTCACCCCGGAGTTCAACAAAAAATGCAATTGATGAAAATCTAAAATTCGAGCATATTCTGAATGAGTAAGCTCGTTGTATTCTCTTGCTGAACTTTCATAACAATTGCTTAACGGAAATAATTCAATAAATCGTAAAATACCACTCTGCAACAGATGTAGACGTGACAACACCAGATCACCAAAATCACCTGCAGCAGATCCGAGCGCAAGACAATTTTTATTCCAAAATACTTTTCTTTTTCCAAGCCGTGACATTGAATACTTTGCGTCAGAAACAGCGTTTTCAGAAGATTCTTTTATGAGGATATGTTGTATTTTTTCGTCGGAAATAAATTCATTGCTATAGTGGTAACTGGTCACATTATGCGTAAGCAAAGGAATGCTTTTTTTCCAACCATATGTAGCTGCACTAAGACCGGTGTAAGGCTTTAACACTAAGCCGCTTTTACTGGCAATGCTGATGTGCTTGTCGCAAAATAACTGGCCTTTCCAACATTCA
>JAYWHF010000141.1:0-1624 GCA_043777855.1 Gammaproteobacteria bacterium
ATAAATCGGGTGAGAACGTGATTTTCTCTCGCCCTCCTCGCCCCACCGAGCATGCGGCTCCGCATTCGGCGGTTCACTAGCCGTATTAATTTCAACCCATCAATCTGCGCTCAATCTCGCGACTAAGCGCTTGCCATAAGCGAGTGGTTGCCGTTTAATGTTCATCAAGCGGTGATCAACCCATTAGAGCCTACAGGATGTATTTACGGCGAGCCTTAAGAAAATTTTATTCCTCATTTTTTTGCAGTGGGCATTCAATGGTAAATATTAATTTTCCTCCAATCTGTAAACTCACGGTGTAGATGTTGTTATGGAATACTTCCCCGTCTTTCTCGATTTAAAAAAACGCACTTGTTTGTTGGTGGGTGGGGGCGATGTTGCGACGCGCAAAGGCCGTTTGCTTTCTAAAGCCGGTGCTGTGCTGCGCGTTGTTGCGCCAGAGGTTTCAGCAGAGTTGCGCGAGTTGGCTGCACAACACAATGGCGAAATATGTCTGCGTGAATATCAAACGAATGATTTAGCCGGTTGTGTTATTGCCATTGCGGCGACGGATAATGAAGCGCTTAACGAAAGAATTTCGCTGGATGCCAAGGCACGCTTTCTGCCGGTTAATGTGGTGGATAGCCCTGCATTGTGTACTTATATTACGCCTGCCATTATTGATCGTTCGCCGTTAGTGATTGCGATTTCGAGTGGTGGTGAGGCGCCTGTGTTAGCGCGTTTAATTCGTGCAAAATTAGAAACATTAATTCCTGTAAATTACGGCAAGCTGGCGAATATTGCAAAAAATTGGCGTGACCGTGTGAAAGCCCGTTTTGATAATGGTGATAGCCGTCGGCGGTTTTGGGAAAAAATATTGCAAGGCCCTGCAGCAGAGTTAGCGTTGAACGGTCAGGATAAAGCAGCTGAAAAAATTATTGAACAAGAAATTGAAAAAGACGATGAAGCCATAACCCAAGGTGAAGTTTATTTAGTGGGTGGTGGCCCAGGCGATCCGGAGTTATTAACCTTGCGCGCATTACGCTTAATGCAGCAAGCGGATGTAGTGCTTTATGATCGGTTGGTGTCTGATGGTGTGATGGAATTAGTTCGTCGCGATGCCGAACGTATTTACGTAGGAAAGCGCCGCCGTGAGCACGCCATGCAACAAGAAAATATTAATCAATTGTTGGTGGATTTGGCCAAGCAGGGTAAAAGAGTGTTGCGGTTGAAAGGAGGCGATCCGTTTATTTTTGGCCGTGGCGGTGAAGAGATTGAATTGCTTGCGCAGAATAATATTCCCTTTCAGGTCGTGCCGGGAATTACCGCGGCGTCTGGTTGTGCAGCCTATGCGGGCATTCCCTTGACGCATCGTGATTACGCGCAGTCGGTACGGTTTGTTACCGGTCATTTAAAATCAGATGATACCAATGTGAATTGGCCAGAACTCGCAAACCCCACGCAAACCTTAGTGTTTTACATGGGGTTAGTTGGTTTGAGAGACATTTGCGAATCTCTTATTGCGCATGGCCGCGCGCCTAGCACGCCGGTCGCCCTTATCGAAAAGGGTACAACGCTTCAGCAGCGCGTATTTATCGCTGACCTTGCGACCATCTCGGAGGTTGTTGCGGCTCAAGATGTGCAT
>JAYWHF010000142.1:0-4614 GCA_043777855.1 Gammaproteobacteria bacterium
CCACAAGCCACTGGGTGCTGTCTTGGTGACTACATTGTTAAAGCAATGCTGACAGGAGAAAAGGGTTAGAAGGTGAAAAAGAAATAACTTGGTCGCGTATTGGCGACACAGGTGCTAAAGGTGATCCAGGCACTAAGGGGACACAGTAATCAGAATGCCGAAGTAAATAATTCCCAACTTTCTGCGCAAGGAATTCATCTAAAAATTTTCTCAAACAATTTGCATGCTCGAAATTTTACTTGTCGTTTCAACTAGCGCCGGGACCCAAATTATTTTTTTGAAATCCTGGACAAAGGCGTAAGTCATTTCACTTCTTTCACTACGCAATTTTTCCACACGGGTTCAAACCCCGACGCGAAACTTCGTTGTGTCTAAAATCAATGTAGCCTGACCACATTGATTGTTCCTTTTTCTATTTGCGAGCCGACAGAAACTAATTAGTCTCTATTGTCATCTCTACTTTACGCGTTGGACGTGGATCGCTACAGCGCCCGTGAATATAACGTCCATTGCCTGTTAAGGCTCCTGAAATACCGGTATTGATAAAATCCCCTACAACAAACTGATCGACGACACCTGTTGTAAGCTGAACATCCGTCAAAGTATTTTTGTTACGTCTGTCATCACGATCGTCTGACCGTTTGTCATCGCGGTCATTTGACCATCGACGATTATTGTCGACCCACCACATCAGGTACAAGTTAACCGGCGTAGCTTCACGAATAAAAAATATGTCGTTATATTTGTAGTGTTTGGAAAGCTCTCCGGTCTTATCCGCGAAGCAAGCTTCAAAATCATCAATACACCTAACAACCGAATCTTGCGCTAAAAACCAACCATTTTGAGCAAAGCCTGAAGCGTAACCTACTCTCGGTTCACGAATACTAGGTTCATAATCCGACGGTTTTTTCACGCGGATACCATAGCCTTTCGGTAATTTTTCTACAACTTCTCTCGGTAAGCCTTTAACTAGCTGCAGCGGTTTGAACACTAGCTCACCCGTTCTTGCATCCCTCAAACCCAAAGGACCAGCATAAGCAAACGTAGCAAACGAATTGATAGTTTCTTTACAGGCCGGAACCTGAGGCGCACCAACAATCGGAGTTTCTGCGTACACCGGGTCGTAGCGATATATTGCCCAATCAACATCGTTAGGTCCGGTAAGTGTGCTAAACAATACACTGCTCGTCGTTGGTCGTGGCGCACCTGGTTGCAACGCACAGTTATATTTTCCATCGGGTTCGATTACCTTTCCGTCTTCATCCTTAGCCAAATCAACACATTGCCCAGGCAGTTTAATCACAGTACCGGGCTTCATCGGATTCGCAATTTGGCGCGGACATTGGAACGGATCGGGATTATTGGGAGAACAAGGAATAAAACCTTCCTCCAGTTTTAAGCCAATACTGACTGGATCTGGGTTAGGAGTTCGAGTTGACTCGATAATGTCTATTGGAAATTCAAAACTCCAATCATCCTGCGTTGTAAACGCACAAAAAAAGTTGGGCGGTATATTTCCTTTACCTAAATAAATGTTAGCGGATCCGGCATTGACATCAGTCGGTCCGGAAGCGTTGATATCGCATTCACCGCGAACCGGCCACGCAAATCCTTCCTTAACAAAGTGGTTGTCGTGCCTCACACTTTCACCCTCATAAGAGGGCAGATGAGCATAAGCACCACTAGTTATTACAGCACCTACCAATGTAACAACCTTTCCGATCAAGTTTATAGCCGTACCTCTACCAATTAAACTATTCATATTGCACCTCTTAGGGCTAAGTTAAACGATCTATAGGTCAAACGATCTATAAGTCAAACAATCTATAAGGCAGACAATTTATAAGTCCAATTTATGTTATGAGAATTACGTTATGTGAATTACGTTATGTGAACTTTTTTACGAACGCCCGGATAATTTGGGTCGGAGCAACAATAGACTATAATAATGTCAGTGTCCGCCTCGGGCACGAAGCCCCGTTCAATATACGCCCACTTTTTCTCTTGCGACTCATGCGGATTAGAAACTATTACTGCGATCTACACCAGAAGTAATTACACGATATTTCGGTGCTAATTATTTTGGCGCGTAAAGCATTGACTTGAATTGCTCAAGCAACAAATATTTTCATAAATCTAGATTTGGTTTTTATCTCACGGATTAAAGTCTGAGATGCATTATTTAGACCGGTCCAATTTAGACCGACTTAAGCAGGCATCGGCTGCGAGTTTACTCAGCTTGGCGACCATGTCAGGTGTAGCGCGTAAACGAAAAAATGCACCCGCCGCATCAGCACGTTCTTCAAGCACGTCGCAAGAAGCAAAGATTTCGCCGCGCAATTCTTGTGCTGACCAGGGTAAAAAGATTTCTGACTCAATCAAATCCTTTTGAAAAAATTGCACAATGGTTTGATGCAAATTTTTTATATCGTCCTCACGCTGCGCGCTCAGCACAATACAACCGGGGTAATTTGTGTGCAGCGCTGCGGTACGCTCTGCTTGTGCGGCGGCATCCATCAGATAATCAATTTTATTGAACACTCGAATGCGTGGCACTATATCGGCGCCAATCTCGGCCAACACTTTATCGGTGACTTCTATCTGAGCCTCAAACGCGGTGTCGCCCGCATCAATAACGTGCAACAACAGCGATGCGTTAAGGGCTTCGTCCAACGTTGATTTGAAGGAGGCCACCAAACCATGGGGTAAATTTTTAATAAACCCCACCGTGTCACTCACCAATATTTTGGGCACAGTTTCCGGGTGCAAGGTACGAACTTTAGTGTCGAGTGTGGCAAACAATTTATTGGCGACTAATACGTCTTTGCCGGTCAATGCGCGCATCAAAGTAGATTTACCCGCATTCGTATAACCGACCAATGCCACTTGGGCTAGCGCCGTTTGCCCCTGACGTTGTGCTCGCTGGGTTTCGCGCCCAGCCTCCATCGCATCAATTTCTTTTTGCAGCTCGGCAATACGGTCGCGCACCTTATGCCTGTCCGTTTCGCTGCGCGACTGACCTGAGCCACGCCCACCAGTGCCGCTGCGCTGCCGTCCTGAAGGGCCTTCGCGCTTCGCCGCCTCACGCAAGCGCGGCGCCATATAGGTCAGGCGTGCAATCTCAACTTGTATCCTTGCGGCATGTGAGCTGGCATTACGATGAAAAATCTCGAGGATGACAACCGTGCGATCCATCACCTCGCAACCCACTTCGTTTTCAAGATTGAGCGCTTGGGACGGCGAGATTTCATGGTCAACGAGAATAAACTCGATCGCATCATTCGCCGCGCCTGCGTCAGCATGCGACAAACGCTCTGCGGCATCTTGTTGCCCTTGCACCCCCTGTTGCCCTTCTAACCCTGGCTGCCCTTCTAGAAAGTTCCGTATTTCCTCGCGTTTCCCAACGCCGATATAAGCCGCCGAGTCGAAAGATGCACGCTTCTGAGTAAATTGACCAACCACCTCAAGGCCCAAGGTCTTCGCCAACTCAGCCAACTCAACCAACGACGAGTTAAATTCAGTATCGCTAACACCGTCTAACTGCACGGCGACGATTAGCGCACGCGGACGACGTGTTTCTTCGGGGTTTAACATGGGGTAATTTCTCTAGGAATTGGAGCGCGAAGGTTTACAAATAGCGTCACGAGATGAAGTGTACACAATTAGACGACTACAAGGCCGCGCCGCTTAGGACTTCGGTGTGTCATCATGATGCGATTGCATCGTCAGGCCGATCAAGCGGGTAACCACGCCAGCCAGGTAAAGCACGCCGACAAACATTTCGACGCTGGCCGCCGCGCGTGCATGTGGGGTCAGCGGTATAACATCGCCAATCCCGGTGCTCGACAGCAGCGCAAAGCTAAGATAGTTAAGCTCGGTCCAGGTACGCATGTCCTGGGGATTTATGGCGGCGGCAAAGGCGCCCGGGTGAAGTATCTGGATCAGCATGTACAAGTGGGTAAAGCCCCAGGCCAGCAAGGTAAAGGTCGCGCCGGCGGCAAACAGTTCATCGGTCGTGGCACGCAGGTCCTCCAGCATGTAGGCAATCAGACTGCCTGCAGCATAAAAGTAAAAAATCGCTTCCAGCCCCGCACTCCAGGGCAGCAAGTACGTCATTGAAAAAAACGTTTGTAGCACTAACAGCACAATGATGACTGTGGCCAGGCTGCCGCTAATCCAGGTTAGCCCCGGAGTGCGCCTCACCATTCGTGTTGTGAGCGTTAGCACCGTCACACCGAAAACGTTGAAGGCAACCAGCTCTGCCTGTGTTCCTTCAAGGAAGGGATACACCAGCATTCCCGCCAGCTGGACCAGCAGCAGAATTGCCGATGGATGGCGCGAGGTGAGGTGCAAAATAGGAAGAGGTGACATCGGTAGCGCCATGTAAATTGAGTGGGATCACGTCTTAATAATTAGGGTCAGTAAAATTGAATTTTTACACATTGACTAGTTTAATTTTACTCTGAGCCCAATTATCGATAATTCTGGGAAAGCTTAATGTTACTTTGACCGGAATGGTAGTTTCTTAAAAGATTATTAGTAAGCGATCAACAAACCACCCTCTAGCCAATTCACCCAATACCCACCAAAATTCAGCCTCCCTAATTCATCGGA
>JAYWHF010000143.1:0-4613 GCA_043777855.1 Gammaproteobacteria bacterium
TAGCTTCAGGCCCCCCTAGGAATTCGACATGCAACCCAAAAATAAAGCTACCAAACCGACTGACAAAAATGCTGAGCACCTAGTGACCACACTTGTGCAACAACACTTTCCTATTGTTGGGATAGGTGCCTCAGCCGGTGGCTTGGAAGCCTTCGAAGAGTTCTTTCGCGCATGCCCTGTGGATACCGGGATGGCGTTTGTGCTCGTCTCGCACCTAGACCCGGAGCACGAAAGCCTGTTAACCGAAATCTTACAACGCTGCACTAAAATGCCGGTGCAGCTAGCACAGGATTTGGTCGCGGTGGTGCCCAATACCGTGTATGTGATTCCGCCTAACCGTGAGATGGCCATTCTTAATGGCGTACTACAGCTTTCCACGCCCGACGCCGTGCGTGGGCAACGCATGCCGATTGATGTATTTTTCATTGCGTTGGCCGCCGACCAAGGCTGCAGAGCCATCGGCATCATCCTTTCTGGAACCGCGACCGACGGCACTCTGGGTTTGCGCGCCATTTTGGCGGCTGGTGGTGTTTGCATGGTGCAAGACCCTAGTACTGCAAAATACGACGGCATGCCCCAAAGCGCTATCGGTGCCGGCTTCGTCACCCATATTTTGCTCGCCGGGCAAATGCCAACAATGCTGATTCGCGTTGTTCGCGAGGCCAATTACCGAGAACGCATCCCAGCGATTACGCCGGAAAAAACCCTCGGCGGCATGAATAAGATTCTTATGCAATTGCGTGCCAGCATTGGCCACGATTTCTCTCTGTACAAAAAAAGCACTATCGGGCGGCGCATCGCCCGGCGCATGGCACTCCACAACATCGAGGACGAGTTAATCTACGCACGGTTTCTCAAAGAAACCCCCGCCGAGGCGCAATTGCTGTTTCGTGAGCTGCTGATTAATGTCACCAGCTTTTTTCGCGACCCAGAGGCGTTTATTGCCCTCAAGCAAACGGTTCTACCTGAATTACTCGCTAACAAACCCCCCGGCTATGCGTTTCGGGTTTGGGTGGCGGGCTGCTCCACGGGCGAGGAGGCCTACTCAATCGCGATACTCTTACGCGAAATAGAGGACGAGACGGCGGCTATTCACAAACAGGAGTTAAACATTCAAATCTACGCGACAGACTTGGATGACGAGGCAATTGCTATAGCACGCACGGGGCGCTATCCCGCCCAAATCGCCCAAGACATCAGCCCCGAGCGCCTGCGCCGCTTTTTTACCAAAGACGATGAAAGCTACAAAATTAAGAAGGAAGTCCGCGATATGGTGGTGTTTGCGGTGCAAAATGTGGTTAGAGACCCGCCCTTTACCAAACTCGACTTGCTCAGCTGCCGCAACCTGATGATTTATTTAGAGCCTGAGCTGCAAACTCGCTTGATTAGCACCTTCCACTACGCCCTTAAACCCAACGGCGTGCTCTTTTTATCGACGTCGGAGAGCATTACCAGCCAGCCCGAGCTGTTTTTATCACTTGACCGCAAGTGGAAGCTTTATCGAGCCCGAAAGGCTTATACAAAGCCTACCTTGGGTGCTAGCGACGCGCTTGGGGCGCCGGAGTTTTTTTCGGTAAGCAAAGCGTCCCTATCGAATACCAATATTGGTGCCGTTATGCACAACCAGACATTAAAGCCCACTAGCATTGCTGAGATAAGCCATCGTTCTCTGCTTCAGTCTTATGCACCGGCTTCGGTAACCACCGACACAGCTGGCAATATTCTTTATATTCACGGTGATACAGGCCGCTACTTGCGCCCCGCTCCCGGGCCGGTCAGTAACAATGTTTTGGAGATGGCGCGCGAGGGCCTGCAACAAGCACTGCGCACCGCCATACTGCAAATGGCCGGGCGCCCAGTGCCGGTGCTGAGTGACGAGGTCTCGGTAAAAACCAACGGGGGCTTTTCGTTGGTGAGGTTTTCCATGCAACACCTAGCGGAGCACCCTGGGGGTGAGAATTTACTGCTGATCTCCTTTAGGGACATCGCTAGCCCCGATCAGGCCGCGGCGCGCAGTAACGGCAAAACTGTGAAGGCTAGAAGCAAGGATAAAGGCGAGGCGCTAAGCAACATCGAGCTAACCCGTATTAAAGAGTTGGAGCTGCAGCTCGCTTACGCGGATGAAACGCTGAAAACCCACAACGAAGAGCAGCAGGCGTTTTACGAAGAACTTAAGTCCACGAATGAAGAGCTGCAATCAACCAATGAGGAGCTGCAGTCTGCCAACGAGGAATTAGAAACGTCCAAAGAAGAGTTGCAGTCGCTGAATGAAGAGACAATTACCGTAAATGCGGAACTGACCTCAAGAATCGAGCAATTAACCAGCATTCAAAACGACATGAAAAATCTGTTAGACAGTGTTGGCACTGGCACTTTGTTTTTAGACCACCAGCTCTGCATTCGGCGCTACACGCCAGCAGCAGCGAAGATCTTTCGCTTAATCGCCGGCGACGTCGGCCGGCCGCTCAGTGATATTACCTCCAGCCTTGATCATAGCCAACAAGAGCGAATCAACACCGATTTACAACGCGTGCTGGATTCACTGATCCCCACAGAATGTGAGGTACAAACGGCCGATGGCGAATGGTATCTCGCGCGTATTCAGCCCTATCGCACGCTCGATAATGTGATAGAAGGTGCGGTGCTCACCTTTACCTCGGTCACCGAATTCAAACGGGTGAGTGAGCGGGTGGAGCAAACAGCAAGAGATTTGGCGCTGGCCGACCATGCTGCCGCGCAATTGGCCCGCGAACTGGCGGAAGCCATTGTTGATATGGTGAGCGACGCGCTCATTGTGCTGAACGGCAAACTGACGGTGGTATCCGCCAGCCGCTCGTTTTACACGCTCTTTAAAATAATGCCAGCCAACACTGTGGGCCAAAAAATTTATAACCTCGGCAATCACCAGTGGGACATTCCCGCACTGCGTGATCTGCTCGAAAACATTCTGCCGCAAAATCAAGTTATCGAGAATTATACCCTGCAGTTCAACGCCCCCAGTGTGGAGCAGCGCCAGCTGCTGCTCAACGCGCGGCGCATCGTTACCGCTGTGGGCAATACCGAACTCATCTTACTAACCATAACATCCAATACAGTTTTGGAGGTTATGTGAGCCCCACTCGCAACGACCAAGCGCCCGAGCAAGAATTGCGTGCTGCCGCCGAGGCCACACTTTCCGGCAATGCTGCAGTCAGCGACGCACAACGCGAACTGTATGAGTTGCGGGTGCATCAAGTAGAACTGGAGATGCAAAATGAAACCCTGCGCCACACACAAAATGAGTTAGAAATATCGCGTGATTTGTACACCAATTTGTACGAGTTCGCCCCCGTGGGCTATTTCACCCTAGCAACAAATGGCGTCATCGAGAAACTCAATCTCACCGCGACAACCTTGCTGGGCATGGAGCGCAATACCTTACTGCTACGCCCTTTTTTGCGCTTAATACATATGCTTAGCGATCAGCAGCGCTGGGTGAGTTTTCTTTCCCATCTAATTGAACAAGGTAGCGCAGGAGCTATAGAGCTCGCCTTAAAGCGCGGGGATGGCTCGGTGTTTGCTGTGCAGTTGGAATGCGTCGCTCAAGCCAAGGGCATTCAAGTAGTAGCAACAGATATTACCGCCAGCGAGCGCGCCAAGCAGGCACTGCTGGAATCTGCCCAGCATACGCAAACCATTCTAGACAATATGCGGGACGGTGTAATTACCCTGACTGAGCATGGAATTATCGAAACCTTCAACCCCGCCGCCAGCCTTATGTTTGGCTACGCCACCAGCGAAGTCGTGGGCCACAGTATGACTATGCTGTTGCCCGAGCCCTCAGCTCGGCACAAGCACACGCTTGAAAGCTATTTACAAGGCCTTTACAAGCCGGAGCAGATGCAGGCTGGCGGCAAACCGCGTGAAATGCTGGGGCAGCGTAAAAACGGCAGCCTGTTCCCCATGAGCATTTCGGCTTCCAACATCCTGCACAATGGCAAACTGACTTTCATCGGCTCAGTACGCGACATCACGCAACAACGCAAAGACGCCGAAAAAATTCTGCGCTTGGCGTTTTATGATCCGCTCACCGACTTGCCCAACCGACGCCTGCTGTTCGATCGCCTTACTCAGGCCATGATCACCTCCAGCCGCACCAACCAATATGGCGCGCTCATGTTTCTCGACCTAGACCATTTCAAGGAGTTGAATGACACCTTAGGTCACGACCTTGGCGACTTGCTGTTGCAACAAGCCGGGGAGCGCTTACAAACCTGTGTGCGCGAGGGCGATAGCGTAGCGCGCATGGGCGGCGGCGAATTTGTGTTGTTGATAGAAACGTTGAGTGTTGATTCCCATGAAGCAGGCGCACAGGCAGAGGCCATTGCCCACAAAGTGATTGCCACCCTAGGGCAAACTTACACCCTCAAGCAACACTGCTATGCCATTACACCGAGTATTGGCATTGTGCTTTTTTTGAGACAAACCGAAAACATCGAAACGCTGCTGAAAAAAGCTGATTTGGCCATGTATCAAGCCAAGGCCGCCGGGCGCAATACAGCATGCTTCTTTGATGCCATTATGCAAACCGCCACATCACTTCGTGCCGATCTCGAAAAAAGTATGCGTAAAGC
>JAYWHF010000144.1:0-4608 GCA_043777855.1 Gammaproteobacteria bacterium
CAAGTTGTGCCGTTTTAAATGCCATTGGCAAACAATCATCTGATATCGCCATGGGTGTCGATGAAGCCAATGATAAAGGCCAAGAAAAAGAAATGGGCGCGGGCGATCAAGGCTTGATGTTCGGTTATGCCACTAACGAAACCGCAGTACTTATGCCAGCACCAATTTTCTATGCGCACCGTTTAGTAGAAAAACAAGCGCAGTTGCGTAAAAGCGGCGAGTTACCCTGGTTGCGCCCTGATGCAAAAAGCCAAGTGACTTTACGTTATGAAAATGGCAAACCGATTGCTGTTGATGCCGTCGTTTTGTCTACGCAACATAGCCCTAATGTAAAACAGTCGGAAATTCACGAAGCCGTACGTGAACTGATTATCAACAAAGTGCTACCAGCAGAGTGGTTACATAAAGGTACGCAATATCATATTAATCCAACAGGCCAATTTATTATTGGTGGCCCAGTGGGTGATTGCGGGTTAACGGGGCGTAAAATTATTGTAGATACCTATGGCGGAATGGCGCGCCACGGCGGCGGCGCGTTTTCTGGCAAAGACCCGTCAAAAGTAGATCGCTCCGCTGCCTATGCGGGCCGCTATGTTGCAAAAAATATTGTTGCAGCGGGCCTCGCTGATCGCTGTGAAATTCAAGTGAGCTACGCGATTGGTGTGGCTGAGCCAACGTCTATATCGGTGAATACCTTTGGTACGGGTAAATTATCGGATGCTCAAATTATCAATCTCATTCGTGAAAATTTTGATTTACGTCCACGCGGTTTAATTCAAATGCTTGATTTAAAGCGCCCTATTTATCGCGAAACAGCAGCATACGGTCATTTCGGTCGTGAGCTTCCGAACTTTACCTGGGAGAAAACGGATAAAGCCGCTGCGCTAAAAAAAGCCCTGTAGTTTTATTTTACAGTGGTGGTTGTTTCGGCAGAGTGTGTCAAAACACCTTGCCGAAGAAACCATGGTCACAACCTATTTAAAATAAATGTCACATTATCGTTGAATTAATTTTTGAACTAATCGTTGAACTATTTACTGAACTATTTACTGAGCTAACAGGAAAATATTATGAGCTTCACTGACTATAAAGTTGCCGACATGTCTCTCGCTGCTTGGGGCCGCAAAGAAATTGAAATTGCAGAAGGCGAAATGCCCGCGTTGATGGCGCTACGCCGTAAATACAAAAGCCATAAGCCGCTCGCTGACGCGAAAATTATCGGCTGTATTCATATGACGATTCAAACCGCTGTGTTGATTGAAACACTGGTTGAGCTTGGCGCTGAAGTGCGTTGGTCATCGTGCAATATTTTTTCTACGCAAGATCATGCAGCAGCAGCAGTGGCGGCCGCTGGTGTTCCGGTGTTTGCGTGGAAGGGTGAAACTGAGCAAGAATTTTGGTGGTGTATCGAACAAACGATACTGAAAGACGGTAGCCCATGGGCGGCAAATATGATTTTGGATGATGGCGGTGATGTCACACAGATTGTTCACGAAAAGTATCCGCAGATGTTAGACATAATGCACGGCATTTCTGAAGAGACAACGACCGGTGTTCATCGCTTGCTGGACATGCTGAAAAAAGGCCAACTAAAAGTGCCGGCTATCAATGTGAACGATGCAGTTACCAAAAGTAAAAACGATAACAAATATGGATGTCGTCACAGTTTGAATGATGCTATTAAACGTGGCACCGATCACTTGCTCGCCGGAAAGAAAGCACTCGTGATTGGTTATGGTGATGTGGGTAAAGGTTCTGCAGCATCATTGCGGCAAGAAGGTATGATTGTAAAAATTACCGAAATTGACCCTATCTGCGCTATGCAAGCTTGTATGGATGGCTACGAAGTTGTGTCTCCTTACAATGAGGGTATTAATACCGGAAAATTTGAAGACATTAATCATATTGTTCTTAGCACTACGGACCTAGTAGTCACCACAACTGGCAACGTCAACGTCTGTGATTCAGCCATGTTGCGCGCGCTGAAACGCTGTGCGGTCGTTTGCAATATCGGTCACTTTGATAGCGAAATTGACACGGCCTATATGCGTAAAAATTGGGAGTGGGAAGAAGTAAAACCGCAAGTGCATAAAGTCTACCGCGACAAGGCAACGAATGATCATTTGATTATTTTATCTGAAGGCCGCTTGGTTAATTTAGGTAATGCGACTGGCCACCCATCGCGCATTATGGACGGCTCTTTCGCCAATCAGGTTCTCGCACAAATGTATTTATATGAGCGTAAATTTGCGGATTTACCTACTGCCCAGAAAGCTGAACATTTGTATGTGCGTGTACTGCCGAAAAAATTGGATGAAGAAGTTGCTAAAGATATGGTGGAGGGTTTTGGTGGTGTTATTACCAAGCTCACCCAGAAACAGGCGGAATATATTGCCGTTGAATTGGATGGGCCCTTTAAGCCAGAAAGCTATAAATATTAACTAGAAAATTATAAATATTAACTAGAAAGCTATAAGTGTTAACTAGAAAGTTATAAATATTAATCAGAAATAAAGCAATTTTTAAATAGATGCTAGGGTCGCCCTCACGAATGTGGGGGTGGTTCTATGAAATACGTGGAACAGGTAACAACATGAATGACTCAGAACCCCAACTAAGCTTTGAATTTTTTCCACCGAAAACGTTGGAAGGAAAAGAAAAATTAATTAAGGTGCGCGATCAGCTGAATGAGTTTGCGCCAGATTTTTTTTCTGTGACCTATGGCGCTGGCGGCTCTACGCGCGACACCACCAGAAGTATAGTGACACAATTCAAAAAAGACGGTATTTCAATAGCGCCGCATTTATCTTTCGGTGGCGACGGCGAAACAACCATCATCGCATTGCTGCAGGAATATAAAGACGCTGGTATTGATCGTATTGTTGCGCTTCGTGGTGATATGCCTTCGGGCATGGGCGGCGCTAGCCAATTGGTCTATGCCAATGAGTTGGTTGCGTTTATTCGCACACACTTTGGCACACACTTTCACATTGAAGTGGCGGCTTATCCAGAGATTCATCCGCAGGCTAAAAGCTATGCTAGCGATGTTCAATTTCTAAAAGGTAAATTTGATGCGGGTGCTAATAGCGCCATCACGCAATATTTCTATAACCCAGATGCTTATTTTTATTTTATAGAGCAGTGTCATAAAAACGGTATTACTCAACCGATTGTCCCCGGTATTATGCCGATCATTAATTACCGGAATTTAATGCGCTTTTCAGACTCGTGCGGCGCTGAAATTCCTCGCTGGCTGCGCAAAGCCCTAGAGACTTACGGTGAAGATGAAGCGAGCCTGAAGGCGTTTGGCGTGGATTTGGTCACGGAGCTCTGCGAGGTGTTGTTAGAAAACGAAGCTCCCGGCTTGCATTTTTATACCATGAATCAAACGGAACCTACGGCGCAGATTGTTAGAAATCTGGGATTGATACCGGCGGTTTAGCGGAGCAACGGTTAGGTTAATTTTTTTCGCGCGAGCTTTGAAAAATTTAACCTAGCCGTTGTGTGTAGTGAGTCTGTTGGCTATTCCCGTTCTAGTAGCCGATGATTAGAATTTATAGACGAGATTAATAAACGTAGTCGTGTCAGTTTTTTCTTTGCCTGCAGCGACGTCGGTATCACTAGCGACTGAAACACCAACCTTCATTTGCATTGCATTGCTGATAGACGTAGATAGGGAGGTTTCGCTGAGCATTCGGGTGTTGTCCGAGCCAGACTCAACGCTCAGGGTTTGTTTAAATTCCGACGTAGTGGTGAACTTCCAACTGAGTTCAGTTGACGCGCGAATAATCGCACCTTTTTGATCAACAAAAGTGTCGGGCAGCAGGGGGTTCGGATCGGTAATGACTTGTTCACCTTCAAAATAACCCGGACCAACTTCTCCGTACCATGTTAAATTGGGTGTTGAGTAGAGCCAATTTCCATAACCCATAGCGATTGTTTTATAGGTACGATAAGCGCCAAACTTATCGTTAGCGTAAGAAACAAACCCAAATAAATAAGATTTTTCCGCGCTCAACAGATATGCAGACTTCATCGAAGCTAAATATTTGTCAGCTGTTTTTTCGTTGGCTTTTGTACCGTCGGGCTGAGTGACATCATCTTGTTTGAAAAGTGAATTAAAAATATATTCGTTTTGCCAATGCTCCAAGGTTTGTTTTGCGCCTACCTTCGCTTGAAGGCTGGTGCTTTTTGTGTTGCCCGAGGTTGCAATAGCGCCCAGCGCTACGTCAACGCTCCAAGGTTTTTTTTCGTCTGCATAAGCAGTTGTTGAAAAAGCTGCGATAGCGAACGCGGCGAATAGAAATTTTTGAGACATAGATGATCCTAGATGGTTTGAAGTAAAGTAAATAAATGTAGGTGTTAAGGGTGTTTCGATTTACGGGCGGTTAAATTTTTCTTTCAATGCAGCTTCTACTGGCGCCGCTACAAATTTTCCTATGTCGCCATTTAAAAACGCAATTTCCCGCACTATAGATGATGAAATATAAGAAAGATGTTCAGCGGGGGTAAGGAATAAACTTTCCATGTCAGGCGCTAATGCACGGTTCATATTCGCCAATTGAAATTCATATTCGAAATCTGATACAGCCCGCAAACCACGCAGCA
>JAYWHF010000145.1:0-1622 GCA_043777855.1 Gammaproteobacteria bacterium
ACCCACGGCCCCAGAGAACTTTTACAACGTTCCAACCCGCGCCGCGAAATACGCCTTCCAGTTCTTGCACGATCTTGCTGTTGCCGCGAACGGGGCCATCCAAGCGTTGCAAATTACAGTTGATCACAAAAATTAAATTATCGAGTTTCTCGCGACCGGCAAGCGCAATAGCGCCAAGGCTCTCCGGCTCATCGCATTCGCCGTCACCCAAAAAGGCCCAGACTTTGCGATCGCCGATATCGACCAACCCGCGGGCATTCATGTACCGCATAACATGTGCTTGATAAATCGCTTTAATGGGGCCGAGCCCCATAGAAACCGTCGGAAACTGCCAGTAATCCGGCATCAACCAAGGATGCGGGTAGGAGGAGAGGCCGCCGCCATCAACTTCACGGCGAAAATTATCGAGATGCGATTCATCCAAGCGGCCCTCAACAAACGAACGAGCGTACATGCCAGGCGATACATGCCCTTGGAAATAGACCAAATCGCCGGGCCTATCAACGTCATTACCGCGGAAAAAATGGTTAAAACCAACATCATATAAAGTCGCCGATGACGCGAAAGAGGCTATGTGGCCGCCCAAGCCTTCATCATTATCATTCGCGCGCATGACCATGGCCATGGCATTCCAGCGCACTATAGAACGAATTTTGCGCTCAAGCGCCACATCGCCCGGGGCGGTAATTTCCTGATCAACAGAAATCGTGTTGCGATAAGGGGTCTGAATAGAGGACGGCTGGTCGATACCTTTATTAACCGCGGACTCAGAAAGTGCTTTCAGTAAATAGACCGCACGGTCTCGGCCACCGTGGCGAACTACGGACTCTAATGCATCCAACCACTCTTTAGTTTCAATGGCATCGATATCTTGTAGCATTCACATCTCCTCAGCCATGCGCGTAGCGCGCATATAAACATCGCAACAGACCGTTAAATAGATGCCTGTCACATAAATTAGGGATCGCATTATTACCCAATTTTTTACGATTCCCAAGTAAATAAGCAAGAAAAAGCTGAAAAACACACACAGAAATGCACCAAAAAAAAGCATTAGGGAAATAAATACCCTTGCTGAATCTGTTGATAATCAGCAACATTTTGGATGTACTCAAAATCATTTAGGTTTTCAACTTTATCGGTTGACAACCATAAGCGACGATTTTTTTGCAGAAAAGTGGCCGCATAATAACGGCGCAATGTATCCGGCGTAATAGCATTAACTGCCGAAATTAACCTCTGACGATTCGAGAAATCTTTGTCATTTAACAAAACACTCCCCCAATATTTTTCAGCTTGATCTTTAAGGGAAACGGGCACTTCTCGCAGCTGCGCCAAGAGTGCGTTTTTATGAATGAAAAAATCATCCGTTACGCGCGCCGAAGCATTCACTAAAAACGCATCGATCTCGGCAATTATTACTTCGCCGCCTACTTTTGGCGATTGCACAACAAATACACTGGACTGAACATTCTTTAACGGCAAAGAAAATAGGTCAGCCGTATAACCTAACACTTTTTCCGTACGCAATTGATTAAAAAAATCGCCTTGCAAAATATGATTCAACAACAGTGTATGTGCTGAATCTTCCACTTTGGGTGACTGTGCTTGCACATACAAAA
>JAYWHF010000146.1:0-1616 GCA_043777855.1 Gammaproteobacteria bacterium
GAGTCACAGCGTTTTTCAGCGGCCAAAGCGCGCCTGCGAAACTTGACCGTTTGAATTAAAGAAAGTTAGCCATGCTCACCAAATTGCACCTGAAAAACTTTAAGGGTTTTCGAGATACCGAGATACCTGAACTGCGCAAAGTCAATTTGATTTTGGGTCGACAGAATGTTGGAAAGACTACGCTTTTAGAGGGAATTGTTTTTGGCTCAGTTCACCAATCAGGACTAAAAAAGCAGGACTTATATCATTCGCTTCCATTTATGTTTCGTCCCGGTGAAGGTTCGGATAAGGAGCGGTTTTGGAAGTCCTTGCTTGGCACTGTTGAAAAGCCAACTAATGCTTATGTTCAACTGACTAATCAAGAAAGCTCGTTTTACGCAGGCCCGACTCAATTGATGAATGAATCAAGCTCAGGTTCTGGAATGTTGTTCGGCGACGTTATGGTGAGTTTTGGTAAGTCAAGTGCAGACAGCACTGTCCCACCGAACGGCATTACTTTTTCTCATTCATTTCCATATTTCACCAAGTCTGCGTCCGAGCAAGTCAAGCTTTACGGAGAAATGGTGGTTCAGAGGAAGAAAAAGAGTGTCTTGGAGCTGTTGAGACAAATCGACAGGCGCCTTGAAAGCCTCGACGCTGTGGCGCCTGATGACGAATTTCGTATCTACGCTGAATTAAATGACGGCACAGTCCTCACGCTTTCCCAGTTAGGTCATGGTTTCACAAGGTTGTTTGAGCTCTACGCTGGGTTGGCGGTCAGCGACTCAAAGCTTGCCCTGATTGATGAAATTGAAAACGGCATACATTACAGCGCCTTGCCCACAGTATTCCAAGGTCTGCGAAATATCTCGGAAGCGCAAGACGTTCAATCTATCATCACGACCCACAGCCTTGAAGCAATAGAGGCAGCCTGCGAGATTTTCAAGGACAAGCCAGAAGACTTTCAGCTCATTCGACTAGAACGCACAAACGACAACAATATCCGAGCTGTTGCAATAGCGGACGAAAGTCTCAAAATCGTCATGGCTTCCGGCTGGGAGATGCGTTGATGGGTCGAAACACAATTGATGCAGACGTTGTACTGCTCGTAGAGGGATCAGACGACATATTTGTTGCTGGTCTGTTGCTAGACAACATCAGCCCCACCTGGCGCACAAAGGTTGATGTGCAGGAGGTTGCACAGATGGGCGGCTACTCCCAGCGATTGATTGCGCTGGCGACCCTTCCGAACTTTAAAAATCGGGTGACTAAAGTAGCAGTTTTGGTTGATTCTGATAACCGGCCAGCCGAAAAGGCAGTGTTATGGGCTGAAGAGAAAATGAGGTTTGAACAAGTAAACCCAACAGTTCAGCTTGTCTGTCTCATCGTACCGTCGCCAACTACAAATGGTGCGCTTGAAAGTGTCTTCCTTCAATCTCTGCAGCCCGATAACGCCAGCATTGCATGTGTGCTCGCGTTGAATGATTGCTTGGCTGGTCATACCCGGCACTCAACACAGGCACAGAAAGACAAATTTGCACTGATGACCTACATCAATTCGCGTGTAAAAAATCCTTACAGCCGAATTGGTTATGCATTGACCCAAGACGCACGCGATCTGTTTGACTTCAAACACC
>JAYWHF010000147.1:0-4590 GCA_043777855.1 Gammaproteobacteria bacterium
CGGTTGTACACTGCTTAGAGTTGAAGCCTGGCAAGGGCGCTCAGGTCGCACGCTCTGCCGGTGCATCCGCGCAGTTGGTGGCGCGCGATGGTGCTTACGCAACTCTGCGTTTGCGCAGTGGTGAAATGCGCAAGGTGTTAACTGACTGTCGCGCCACTATGGGGGAAGTCTCGAACAGTGAGCACAACCTCCGCTCGCTAGGAAAAGCTGGTGCTACGCGTTGGCGTGGCATTCGCCCTACAGTTCGCGGAGTGGCTATGAACCCTGTAGATCACCCGCATGGTGGTGGTGAAGGGCGTACATCGGGTGGTCGTCACCCAGTGTCACCATGGGGTACCCCAACTAAGGGTTACAAAACGCGCGCCAACAAGCGCACAGACAAGATGATTGTTCGCCGTCGCGATAAGAAATAATCGTAACAGCAACAGCTGATAGAGGAAGTAGCAGTGTCACGTTCACTGAAAAAAGGTCCTTTTATTGATCTTCACCTTATTAAAAAGGTCGAAGCTGCGATCGAAAGTAACGATCGTCGTCCAATTAAAACTTGGTCGCGTCGCTCTATGATCATGCCTGAGATGGTTGGGTTGACGTTGGCAGTACACAACGGCCGCCTGCATGTGCCAGTTCTGGTTAATGAAGAGATGGTAGGTCATAAGCTTGGCGAGTTTGCAGCCACACGCACATTCCGTGGTCATGCTGCGGACAAGAAAGCTAAAAAGCGCTAAGCGCTCTAATTAGTGCCCACGAGGTAATACGATGGAAGTAGCAGCAAAGTTAAGCGGTGCTCGTCTGTCGGCGCAAAAAGCGCGTTTGGTAGCTGATCAAATTCGCGGTAAAGGCGTTGAAGATGCTCTGGATATTCTCGCATTTAGTACAAAAAAAGGTGCTGAGATTATTAAGAAAGTGCTCGAATCTGCAATTGCTAATGCAGAACATAATGAAGGCGCCGATGTTGATGCTCTTAAAGTAGCAACAATATTTGTTGATGAGGGTGTGAGCCTTAAGCGTATTAAGCCGCGCGCTAAGGGTCGGGCAGACCGCATCACCAAGCGCACTTGTCACATCACCGTCAAAGTAGCCGATTAGTAAGAGAGTAGACGTTATGGGTCAGAAAGTTCATCCGAACGGTATACGTCTCGGTATCGTCAAAAAGCACACATCGGTGTGGTACGCAGATGGTACTGATTACGCAGACAAGTTGATTGTTGATTTAAAGGTACGTAAGTACATTCAAGATAAATTGCTCAGCGCTTCTGTAAGTCGTGTTGATATTGAGCGTCCAGCTAACACGGCACGCATCACTATTCACACAGCGCGCCCGGGCATCGTGATCGGGAAAAAAGGCGAGGATGTGGACAAATTGCGCTTAGAGTTAACTAGGCAGATGGGTGTTCCAGTCCATATCAATATCGAAGAGATTCGCAAGCCTGATCTAGATGGCACCCTTGTTGCTCAGGGTGTGGCTCAACAGCTCGAGCGCCGCGTGATGTTTCGTCGCGCGATGAAGCGAGCGGTGCAAAATGCTATGCGGCAAGGCGCGGAAGGTATCAAGATTCAAGTCGGTGGACGTTTGGGTGGTGCTGAGATTGCTCGTAGTGAATGGTATCGCGAAGGTCGCGTTCCGCTTCACACATTGCGTGCAGATATCGACTATGCAACAGCTGAAGCGCATACCACTTATGGAATCATTGGTGTGAAAGTTTGGATCTTCAAAGGTGAAGTTATTGGCGACGTAGTAGAAGCTGAAGCTGCACCTAAGAAAAAAACCACTAAATCCAAGTAAGGGGTACGCAAAATGTTGCAACCTAAGCGTACAAAGTTTCGCAAGCAGATGAAAGGCCGCAATCGCGGCTTGGCACAGCGTGGTTCCAAAGTGAGTTTTGGTGACTTCGGCTTGAAAGCAACTGGTCGTGGCCGTTTAACCGCACGTCAAATTGAGGCAGCGCGTCGTGCCATGACTCGTCATGTTAAGCGCGGTGGGAAAATTTGGATTCGAGTTTTTCCGGATAAGCCAATTACTGAAAAGCCTCTTGAGGTTCGTCAAGGTAAAGGTAAGGGTAACGTGGAGTACTGGGTTGCTCAAATCCGTCCGGGTAAGGTTTTGTATGAGATGGACGGTGTGACCGAGGAGTTGGCTCGTGAAGCGTTCGCCTTAGCGTCCGCAAAGCTGCCAATTATGACAACATTTGTTAAACGTTCGGTGATGTGATGAAAGGTACAGAATTGCGTGAAAAATCCGCCGAAGAACTTAATGGCGTCTTGCTGGAGCAATTAAAAGACCAGTTTAAGTTTCGTATGCAAGCTTCAACTGGTCAGTTGAGTCAAACTCACTTGTTAGCTCAGGTTCGTAAAGACATAGCTCGTATCAAGACAGCTTTAAGACAAAAGGCAGGTAACTAACGATGGCCCGTACTCTAACTGGAAAAGTTGTTAGCGACAGAATGAATAAGACTATTAGTGTGCTAATTGAGCGTCGCGTTAAGCATGAGCTTTATGGTAAGTACACAACAAAGTCTTCTAAGCTTCACGCGCACGACGAAAAAAATGAATGCAAAATTGGGGATATAGTGACGGTTGCTGAGTCGCGTCCACTATCGAAGACTAAAACTTGGTCTTTGGTAAAAATTGAAGAGCGCGCTGCTGGAGTTTAAAAGCTTTGGTGCGTATTGATGGTTTCGGAGACGGACGATGATTCAAACAGAAAGTTACTTAGATGTTGCTGACAACAGCGGAGCTCGCCGTGTTATGTGCATCAAGGTTCTAGGCGGCTCTCACCGTCGCTATGCGGCGGTCGGTGACATAATCAAGGTTACGGTGAAGGAAGCTATTCCTCGCGGTAAAGTGAAAAAAGGCCAAGTCATGAAGGCAGTTGTTGTGCGCACCAAGAAAGGCGTGCGCAGGCAAGACGGTTCATTGATTAAGTTTGATGATAATGCAGCTGTATTACTGAATAACCAAGATGCTCCGATTGGCACTCGTATCTTTGGGCCGGTAACTCGTGAGTTGCGTGGTGAGAAGTTCATGAAAATTATTTCTCTCGCACCTGAAGTGCTTTAAGCAACTCAGCTAATAAGAGATCCGAGGCATACATATGCGTAAAATTAAGCGTGATGATGAAGTTATTGTTATTGCAGGACGCGATAAAGGTAAGCGTGGGAAAGTGGTTCGAGTGCTCGCAGAGGACCGAATTGTTGTCTCCGGTGTAAATATTATTAAGAAGCACCAAAAACCTAATCCTCAGGCGGGTGTTGCCGGCGGGATTATTGAAAAAGAAGCATCGATGCACTCTTCTAATGTTGCTATTTATAATTCGGCAACTAAGAAAGCGGATCGTATTGGTTTCAAAGTACTTGAGAATGGCGACAAAGTACGCGTTTTCAAATCCAATGGTGAAGCCGTAGAGGCGTAATTAGACATGGCTAGGCTCAAAGAATTGTACAAAAAAGAACTCGCACCGAAGCTCAAACTAGAGTTAGGGTTGGCGAACGTTATGGATGTTCCGCGCATCACAAAAATCACTCTTAATATGGGTGTTGGTGAGGCTGTGGGAGATAAGAAAGTGCTCGACAATGCGGTAAGCGATTTGACCAAGATTTGTGGTCAGAAAGTAGTTGTCACAGCGGCTCGCAAGTCTATTGCTGGCTTCAAAATACGTGACGGCTGGCCAATCGGTTGTAAAGTAACTCTGCGTCAAGATCGCATGTATGAATTCCTGGACCGTTTAGTAACTATAGCTATTCCGCGCATTCGTGATTTCCGTGGCATTAGTCCAAAACAATTTGATGGTCGTGGTAATTTTTCAATGGGAGTGACTGAACAAATCATTTTCCCTGAGATTGATTACGATAAGGTTGATAAGCTCCGTGGATTGGATATTTGTATCACTACGACGGCTCGAACCGATGAAGAAGGTCGTGCCTTGTTAAAAGCTTTCAACTTCCCGTTTAAGGGTTAAGGGTAACGTCATGGCAAAGAAATCTATGATTGCGCGTGAATTAAAGCGCACGAATACCGTAAAAAAGTTCGCGACCAAGCGTGCTGAATTAAAGGCCGCGATAGTTAGCCCTTCATCTACGCAGGAGCAGGTCTGGGAGGCGCAAATCAAGTTGCAAAAGCAGCCGCGCGATGCAAGCGCTAGCCGCAAACGTAACCGTTGTCGCCTGACTGGTCGTCCTCACGGTGTCTATCGCAAGTTTGGTCTATGTCGTCACAAGTTGCGTGAAGCGGCGATGCGCGGCGATGTCCCAGGGCTTGTGAAAGCAAGCTGGTAAGCCTCGGGCTTAAATTTAGGAGCAGAATCTTATGAGTATGCAAGATCCGTTGGCTGATATGCTGACTCGCGTTCGTAATGCGCAGCAGGTTGGAAAGACGTGTGTAACCATGCCTTCCTCAAAGTTGAAGGTAAACGTTGCAAAAGTCCTCTCTAATGAGGGCTATATTACGGGTTTTTCGGTTAGTGAAAGCGTAAAGCAGGAGCTGACTTTGGAACTGAAATATTTCGAAGGTAAGCCGGTTATAGTTGAGATCGACAGAGTTAGTCGTCCTGGTCTCCGTAATTATGCAGGCAAGGCCGCTATTCCAACAGTCCGT
>JAYWHF010000148.1:0-1614 GCA_043777855.1 Gammaproteobacteria bacterium
GGCGAGATGCAGAATATTAAAATCATCGCGTTGATTAAAAAACGCCAACTCACTTTCCAAGCGCAGCGCGCTGCTGGTATCTGCCGTGATCACCAAACTGAAACCTTGGGTTTGGTAGGCACCATGAAGAATCGCCAAGGCCTGTGCGCTGCCGTGCAATTGTCCCCAGTTTTGCTTGTTATTGGGGCGGGTAGAGACCGGAGGGTGCTGAATAGATACCATCGTGAAACGCTTTTATCCTAGAGTTTTAAGTTCAAGCATTGTACTCGCGCAGCCATAAAAAGTGGGTTTTAGCGCATAATTTTTATGGGGTTTAGGCGAGTTTTTTGTGTTGTGATTCGTAGCGTTTTTGAGATATTGATTATGGACAGGTATTTGCTTAACTCTTAATCGCAGCGAGGTGTTTAATTGTCAGATCTTTTGAAATTTATGGGCGCAGCTCCGAAAATCGGTTAAAACCTGAGCAGCAATTGGGCTTTTAGTTGCTTGTTTGGGGCTTCGGAGGCATTTAGGTCTTTTCGTTGCTACAATAGATTCACATTTATAGTGCAAGGTTAGCGGCAAACAAAGTCTATTCAGGCTATCGGTAAGAAAAATTAGAGGAAATTAAGGTGACAACAAATTACATGTATGACGTGCTGGTGATTGGCTCCGGTCCATCCGGTGAAAGTTCGGCAATAGCGGCTGCAAAAGCGGGTAAGCGTGTTGGGGTCATTGAAAATCGAATTGTAGTGGGGGGCAGCTGCGCCCACAAAGGTACTATTCCTTCTAAATCCTTGCGTCATGTTGTGAAGCAAATTATTCAATTTAAGGCTAATAGTTTATTCCGTGAAATTGGTGATACTCGTCGCCTTACTTTTCCTCGCGTTCTTGAATCTGCGGCGCGTGTTATCCCTAAGCAAGTAGAACTGCACACCAATTTTTATGTACGCAACCGTGTTAGCGTGCATATTGGTGAAGCTTCTTTCGTTAGCCCAAACTCAATTGAATTAGAAATGGCCGATGGCGCGAAAGAAATAATCACCTCTAAAGATATTATTATTGCGACAGGTTCGCGCCCTTATCGCCCAGACGATGTTGATTTTAATCATCCTCGCATTTATGACAGCGATACTATTTTGGAGATGCAACATACACCGCGTCATTTAATTGTTTATGGTGCGGGCGTAATTGGTTGTGAATATGCATCGATTTTTTCTGGCTTGGGCATGCGCGTTGATTTAATCAATAACCGCGATAGATTGCTGTCGTTTTTGGACGATGAAATTTCCGATGCCTTAAGTTATCACTTGCGCGATAGCGGTGTAACCGTTCGTCACAGTGAAGAATACGAGTCGATTGAAGCCAATGAACACAGCGTAACCCTGCATTTAAAATCAGGTAAGCGCCTAAAGGCCGATGCCATTTTATGGTGTAACGGGCGCAGCGGTAATACCCATCAATTGAAGCTGGAAAATATTGGTTTAAAGCCGGATCATCGCGGCAATCTTAAAGTTAATGATTGCTATCGTACTGAAGTTGAAAATATTTATGCGGTTGGTGATGTGATTGGTTGGCCAGGTTTAGCGAGCGCTTCTTATGGCCAAGGTCGCGCTGTTTCTGGCGGAATTTTGG
>JAYWHF010000149.1:0-1614 GCA_043777855.1 Gammaproteobacteria bacterium
ATTAACGACAATAAGCGGGATATAAGCCACAGAAATTGGAAACCAAAACAACTCCCGCCAAAAAAACGACCCTTAGACCAATACAACACCCCGGTTAAATTCGCCCGTTAAAAAAGAGAAAGAATAAAAAACTTCGAAATTTTTATCCCTTATTTTGTAAATTTTTCCATACAGAAAACTCTGACGGACGCAAACCGTAGCGCGCTAAAACCCCTTCATGTAAGCGACGTAACTCTTCGATAATTAACGCCTGCACATTGGACCGAGACGCATCGGGAACTCCGCCCTCAACGACACCTTTAATCTTGGCCATCACGTCTACATCTGGATGCGTCACTATGTCACGAATAGTATCTTTAATTAACTCACGCCAAATTAATCTAGCAGGATCCGGTTCCGTTAAAACTTGTTTGATGGCTATGTATTCTTGCGTTGAACGTTCATAAGCCCACACATAAAGATCACGCAACAACTCCACGCGAGTCAGCTCATAAATGCCAAGCATGGCGTGACTGTAAGCTTGCTCAGGCACATCCAAAAATGTCAGTGGGCAAAGGTTGGCGCGAAATAATGGTAAATTTGCGGCTAATCGAGAAGTTCGCTTATTGATATCAGCAAACGGCTGCAAATAGGGTAAATGCACCATCATAAAAAACGATTGCTCAAATGGGTCATCTATCTGATTAGCTTTCACGAGTAAAATATCGAGAGCGCTTTGCAATTGCGGCGATGCAGGCAATGGGCGATACACGCTTTTACTGATATCCACCGCGTGCATTCTAATGCGGCCTTCATCGGCTGGGTTGGGCAATAAGTTTTCGGCAAGCGCGCTGTGTAAGTTCATCAGCGTGTAATTATTGAACTCGACTGAATCAATATTCTCCACCAGCAATTCAATTGCTGTTTTATGATTCAGGATCATTTGTGTTTCAAGCGTGGCTTTACCTTTAGCAATCTTCCCGTGCTCAATTAGCTCCACCGTGTCTAATCGCGAATAGGTATTCCCCTCTAAGTGACTCGATGCCCAAGATAAATCTATCAACAATCTATTTAATATTGCACGACTATAGGTGCCAGCGGGTGCAGTATCTTGTGTTGTTCGCCCCATTTTGTGGAGTTGACTGCGTAAGGATTGGGATAGGTAGTAAGTGTTGTTGGGCTGGTATGACACTAAAAACTCTAGCTGATAACCCACTGGTTTTCGGGCGGCGAGTGGTTGACTGATATATTCCGCAATGTCTTTGCTGTCCGCAGACAGCGGAATGTAGCTGGGGAAGCCGTCCCGTTTTTTTTCCGTCAGTAGCTCGCTTACGGGTTTTGCGTAATAACGGCGCGCACGCCCTTCGCCGGTGGCAACAACTTTACCGGCCGAAATCAATTGGCTGATCAATCGCTGAGCCGTTCTACGAGCAATGTTCGGGTTCTCGCCAAGCAATTCAACTAATGAGAGCCCATTGAATGCTTGAATGCTGCTGAGTAATTGGTGGATGGTTGTCATGCTATGTGGCGCCCTTCAAGAAACATGGCGCAATTATGGCGCAGTTTCTGTAACTGCGCCATCGGCATATAAATGTTGGTTACGCCTCAATAAGTCTGAGGCTAAGCCTGGAGTCA
>JAYWHF010000150.1:0-4584 GCA_043777855.1 Gammaproteobacteria bacterium
TTACAACACGACCACCAAAAATTTTACCCGATACCCATTTGATACAGAGCGCAAAACCGCTGAAAGAACCAGCACCTCAACAAGACTCAATTCGGCGCCAGTGTGGTCCATTCGCGAAGACACGAATCATGACATGTGGATCACTACACACTATGGTGGTGTGAGCAAATACCATCGCGAGACCAAGCTATTTACCCATTACACCCACATCGAAGGCGACGAGGAGTCTCTTAGTTCAAACCTGTCGTGGACGACCTTTGAAGATTCAAAAGGTAATGTCTGGGTGGGCACCAGCAACGGCCTTAACCTAATGGCCCCGGGGAAAGAAGCCTTCGTTATCTTTAGGCCAAACCCCAGCGACCCCAAAACAATTAGCAATAGCTCAGCTTTGTCGATTTTTGAAGATAGCAAACACCGGCTGTGGATAGGCACGGATGCGGGCTTAAATTTATATCACCCAGACACTAAAAATTTCACAGTGTTTACGAAGAAAGATGGCTTCATTGATGATTGTATTCGCACCATACTCGAAGACGCTGACGGCAACTTATGGGTGAGTACCAATAACGGATTTTCTTCGTTTAACCCCGACACCCGAAAGATCAAAAACTATAACCGCATTGGTGGACGGCTCGTCGGCGGCTTTGCAACTAACTCAGGCATAGTGACTCGTCGTGGTGAAATTGTTTTTGGTGGCACAGAGGGTTTGCGGATATTTAATCCACGAGAACTTTCCGAAAATAAAATCGCACCGCCTGTCGTATTTACGGATTTCAAAATTTTTTCAGACAGCGTAATTGCCGGTGGCGCTGATGGCATTTTAAAAAGCGCCATCAATCAGACCGAAGCCATCGAGCTTGACTACAAAAAATCTATGTTCGTCTTTAGTTTTTCGGCGCTTAACTTTCGCGACTCGGGGAAAAACAAATACGCCTACAAGCTCGAGGGTTTCGATAAAGATTGGTTAGATGCCGGTAGCCAACGCACCGCAAAATACACCAATCTGGATGCAGGACACTATGTTTTCAGAGTAAAGGGTAGCAACAACGACGGTGTGTGGAATCAACAAGGTAAATCCATAACTATCACTCAACTGCCGCCACCATGGAAAACCTGGTGGGCCTACACAATTTACGGGCTTATTGTTCTGGGGCTGTTAGGTTGGTTTGTTTACAGCCAGCGCAGAAAGCGGCAACTTATTGAAGAACAAAATCGCTTGCTGGAAATTAAAGTGACCGAACGTACCGCCGAGGTTAGGGAAAAAAGCAAAGACATTCAATCTATGCTCAGCAACATGCCCCAGGGTTTGTTTACCGTGCATGAAGAAGGAAAAATCCACCCAGAGTACTCTCGCTTTCTGGAATCGATATTTAACACCGACAATATTGCAGGCCGCAATGTCAATGAGTTTCTATTTGCCGGGGCCAACATTGGCAGTGATGCCTTGGACTCAGCCAAAGCGTCCATATCATCCATTGTTGGCGAAGATGAAATGAACTTCTTTTTCAACAATGCGCTACTCATTAAGGAATATGACATTGAAATTGGTGATGAAAAAAAATATCTCTCGCTCGATTGGAACCCCATAGTTGCCGATAAAATTGTTAACAAATTAATGGTGTCCGTTCGCGACGTTACGCAACTTAAACAAATGGAACATGCCGCACTAGAGCAAAAGCGCCAACTGGACATTGTCAGTCAACTTCTAAATATTTCTGCCGATAAATACCTCGGCTTTGAAGAGTCAGCCATTTGCTATACCCAATCTATTCGCAACGCTATCGAAGGCACCAAAGAACGCGATGAAAATACAATTGCCTTGCTCTTTCGGAACATGCATACCATCAAGGGAAATAGCCGAACCTTTGGCTTTACTTACCTGAGTAACACCGCCCATGAAATTGAGTCTTACTACACACTGCTAAAGACTGAGCCAGAAACACCCTGGGAAACGTCGCTCCTGTTAAACGATGTGGAGAAAATTGAACGCGCATTGGCCGAGTACGGCCATATTTACCGGGGCGTGCTTGGGCGTGGCAGTGACGCCCGCGCCGATAGACGCGATGGCTTCTGGATACAGAACGCAAGCGTAGAAAAAGTTTTTGAGTATCTCGACAGTAACGAGACGCAGAAAATTAAAACACTTTTATCGCAATTGAACTCTGTGTCTTTGGAAAAAAATCTGGCTGATGTTATAGCGGCTCTCGCCTCTATCGCATTACAGCTGGATAAAAAGGAACCCATCGTATCGATTGCGGGTGCCAACATACGAATTAAAGCCAAGGCGCAGGAACTCGTTGTAGATGTCTTTTCTCATATTTTACGGAACAGTGTTGATCATGGGCTGGAAACTACACAAGAGCGAATTGCGTTTGGAAAAAATGAAAGCGGTACTATTTTTATCCGCACCGCTGTTGTCCAAAACAAGTTGGAAATTTCCGTACAAGATGACGGGCGTGGGCTGAACATCGAAGGCCTGCGCCTTAAAGGTGTGAAGCTCGGTAAATGGAGTGCTGACGATACCCCAAACCCCCAAGATATTGCGGAACTCATTTTCCACTCGGGCGTAAGCACCAAAGAAGCCATTAGTGACATTTCAGGCCGCGGCGTAGGGCTGGATGCGGTAAAACAATTTTTAGCCGAGCGCGATGGCAATGTATCCATCAAGCTAAACACCGAGCCTAAGTCTTCCAGTGGATTTACGCCTTTTGCACTTGTCATTACCTTGCCACAGCCACTATTCTTTGAGTCAGAAAACACATAAAACATAAAAATGGTAATTAAAATGAAAATGAAAATTAATATGAAAATTGACGGACACATAAATAGGTAAAAAATAATACGCGGAAAAATAAGCACGTTGATTCATAGAAAAATAATTACGTTGGGATAGCTAAAAATAGCCGGCCGACACATTAGAAAGCTAGCGCTAATAACCTAGGGTTTCATCGAATGAGTAACACCCAAGTCACACAGTATCTCGGTGAACTGTTTGAAACCACGTGTACCGAGCTGTTTCGCAGTATCAATTCCGACGTTATTACGCTGGATAACTTTGACTTTGACACATCGGACATCCCACACTCACAGATGGATGCAGGCTGTAACGATATTGAAGTTATTATTCATTTACATGTACCTTTTTCCACACTCGCAATGACCTATCCAGTGCATAGTGGGGTTGCAATAGTCGACGAGATAGCAATGGAGGATTGGATTTGCGAGTTAAGCAATCTCCTCATGGGAAAGCTAAAGCATCGCCTCTCAACATCCGCTATCGATCTTTCCTTAGGTTTACCCAGCTACTCAATTGGCGGAAAATCTAACGCCTTACATTCGAACGGTGAGTATTTTATTTTCTCATTCGAACTCTACCAACAGACTTTTGCTGCCGGCATTTCTATTGAAGTTTTTAATAACGATTTATTGCTCTCGGCCCCTAAACCTGACATGAGTGCAGTGCCCGATGGCAATATCGAGTTTTTCTAAAAGCCTCTATTAACGCGGCTACCGCTTTGATGATTATTCCGTTTTGAAAATAGCCGCTTATTTCTAATCGCAAATTCTAAGCCTATAAATTAATGCGTTTTGTGCCTAGCCGGATACACGGTGCGCGCCAGCACCTTTTTAATCAGATCACTCACGTGCCTGTTTAATTGAACTTTTTTATTGATCTTTTTTTGGCATCTGCCGTGTGTAAATTTGAGTTGCAGCTACACTTTAGGTTAAGACTTTTTTCAGCATTCTTGAATCGCTTTCGTTGCGGGAGGGGTTCATTTTTTCTACAAATCACCATCAATTTTCAACGCGGCACTGAGGCAAAAAATAATGTATTTCAAAAACGCTCGGCTAATTCGGATGTCAATACTGCAAACCATTATAGTCACTGCAATATTGATGGCCACCGGCATCTCGGCAGGCGCTCTAGCCGCGAGCCTTCCTGAGCGAATTAGCTTTCAGAACATATTGGAAAATAAAGATATTGCCATGGGCGAAGGTGGCGCACTCTTTCAAGATAGCGATGGGTTTATGTGGTTTGGAGGCTCAAACGCGCTCATCCGATATGACGGCTATGACTTTCGCCAATTCTATGTGGCCGCTAGTGATGAAAAGCCCAACGAAAAAATATCCGTTAAATTTACACAACATATTTTTGAAGACAGCCATCACAGGATTTGGATAGGAACCCGCACCGGCATTTTGCTTTTTGATTCCAACAAAGAACAGCTTAGCCGCGTTAAAGACGATGGCGAACAACTTGTAATGGTTACTACCACCGACATACAAAGGATACTAGAGCTGCCCAGCGGTGAAATTTTGGCATGCTCACTTGCCGGTATTTTTATCATTGACCCTAAAACGCTTAAATACACGGTTATAGCGCCTGATGAAAAAAGCGATCACGGGCTACAGGGTAAACGAGTAAATGGCGCTTACGTGGATAAAAACCAAGATATTTGGTTTGCAACAGAAGTTGGTATTGAAAAAGCTGATTGGAAAAATAAACATTTTACGCTCTACAAAGCTAATCCAGAGAATCCTGAATTGGTTACCGACAATAGCGTCGCCGACATTATTTCTGAT
>JAYWHF010000151.1:0-1609 GCA_043777855.1 Gammaproteobacteria bacterium
GTCAGCGATGTGTTGGTATCCAGCTTGCCCTATCTTGTCGGCGTGAAAAAAACCGACGCCGACCTCAGCTTTATCACTAAATCCAGCACACAAACCAGCCATTGGATTGCGCTCAACCCTGAGTTAAAAGGCCAGCAAACCGATGCTCTCACGTTGGAATGGGTACAACGCAAATACGTCTCGGTATTGATGAAACAAAGCAACGGCACTTATCGCTACCAGTCACGCCTCAAAGAAACCCTGCGCGATTCGCACCCCCAAAGCCTTGCTGCAAAAGGTTCTGAAATAGCGCTACCCACTGATGAACCGGGCGATTTCGCGCTGATTCTGCGCAATGCCGAAGGCCTACAACTCAATCGTATGGACTATTCGGTGATCGGCCTTGGCAACCTTAGCCGCTCCTTGGAGCGCAGTGCAGAGCTACAGCTGAAACTCAACAAAACCGAATACATGGCGGGGGACGCCATCGAGATTTCGATTCAAGCGCCCTACACGGGGGCGGGGTTGATCACCATTGAGCGCGAAAAAGTCTTCGCCCACCACTGGTTCAAAACCGACACCACGGCCTCGGTGCAGCGCATCGACATTCCGTCCAACTTTGAGGGCAATGGTTACATCACGGTACAGTTTGTGCGTTCACTGGGTTCGGAAGAAGTCTTTACCAGCCCGCTTTCCTATGGCGCGCTGCCATTCAAAATGTCTCTAGCGCCGCGAACTCAAACCCTCACATTAAAAGCGCCGGAACTGATTAAGCCCGGCGAGACGCTCGATCTCGAACTCCAAGCACCTAAGGCAGGTCAAGCGGTCATCTATGCGGTAGACGAAGGCATACTGCAAGTGGCCCGTTACATCAAACCCGACCCCTTGGGTTTCTTTTTTCAAAAGAGCCGCTTGGAAGTGGATAGCAGCCAAATTCTGGATTTAATTCTGCCGGAGTTTAGCCAGTTACTAAAAGCCTCTGCACCCGGTGGCGATGCGGATGGAGCCTTGGGGCGCCACCTCAATCCGTTCAAAAACAAGCGTAAAGCGCCTGCGGTTTACTGGTCGGGTTTGGTGGATGTCAGCCCTTCCGGCACTCGCGTGAGCTATAAAGTACCGGATTATTTCAACGGCAAATTACACCTGTTCGCCGTATCGGTTGACCCTGAATCCATCGGCGTTACCGAATCGGCAACCGAGGTGCGCGGCGATTTAATTATCAGCCCTAACCTACCCGTCATGTTGGCACCGGGCGATGAAGTCGACGTAAGCTTTGGCCTGGCGAACAACCTTAAAACCAGTTCCGGAAAGGTCGATATCAGCTTAAAAACCTCAGCCAACGTGGAAGTGCTTGGGCCGTCGAAACAAAACCTCGCTATCGAGGCGGGAAAAGAAGGCCAAGGGAGCTTCCGCATTCGAGCGAAAGACACGCCCGGCGCCGCCAGCTTAGTGTTTGTCGCCACAACGGGTACTAGCAGCGTCCAACTCGACGAAGGTTTTAGTGTACGCCCCGCGGCACCCTACCGTACCGCCATTGTCACGGGCCGCACCGAAAGCGATAAAAAGCAACTGATGCTCACGCGCAATCTCTACGAACCCTTCCGCCGTGTAAACCTGAGTGCCGCCTACA
>JAYWHF010000152.1:0-1606 GCA_043777855.1 Gammaproteobacteria bacterium
GAAAGTCCCCATTCCATCATCAGGCGCGGATAAAAAACCAACTTCTGTGATGCCATCGCCATTGGTATCCCAAGCTGTGACAGATTTGCTGGCAAATGGATTGGATAAGAATCCGGCTTCCATTCCAGTGAAACCTCTGACTGATTTTTTCCCCTTGCCATCGAAATCTCCGACGAGCAGCATCGATCCAAGCGGCCCCGGCGAGGCTCCTGTTAGGCCGGGTACGATATTTAAGGGCGATGTATTTTGATAACTGAAAGTGGAAGCAGGTAAGCAACTGCCGCTTAGCGCGGCGCACTCCTGGATACTCGTAATTAAGCTCCGCTTGGTGGCTTGGCTTTGAACGTAGCTCAAACGATATTCTTTGAAGAGCCTAAGCTGTCTCGTGCTACCAGCTTGAGGCTCATCATAGATTTCGATTTTGGCAACTCGGGAGTTGGTGGAGCCGAGTTGCAATCCGTCGTCATATTTAATAATAGGGTCATCGCTAGGGCGAGCTTCATAGATGAGCTTGATCTGGCCGTTGTTGTAGCGAACGGTTTGCAGTAATTGCTCGCCCAAGGCCATATTCTTGCTGTAGCTGAAGTAGATAGCAGTAGCATTGCTATTGCCGACTGTGCTGTAGCGATCACGTATCGAGCTAACCATCCATGCGCGGATATCAGCGCTTCTGGTGTGCTCTAAGCGGCTGTCTGTCGTGCCGCCGAATTCGAGAATGGCCCCGCTTTTTGTGTAGACCGTAAAGCTGAGAGGGCCAGCGCCTGAGCTACCATTAGCTATTATTTTGCTGTAGTTATCAACATTGATTCGGTATTCTGCGCCAGCTGATCCATGCACACCAGCGATTGTGTACATCTTTTGACCATCAAGGCAAAACACATCACTGCTGTCATTTTTAACCCCGGCACGCACACCGTCTTCTGCAATGGTGCGGGGGCAGCGGGTGATGCTAGAGATACCGGTTAGATTCCAGCCCACGCCTAGGACACCGTTGCCACTTTGCGAGTTGTATTGCAGGGCAAGTTTGACATCCAGGCTGCCAGCCGCTGGAGCGCTGTACAAAGGGATATGGTAGTTCGCTGCACCAGCGTTCGTGACAGCAAATTCTCCAGGCGTTGCGGAGTTTTGTGCAAAGAGACATAGTGGAAAACCCACAAGAAAAGCCGCAACAATTGCCGCGCAAATAGCTAGGCCATGGCGACTAAGCCTATTGAATATTGCTTGCATGGAATTCCTCCGTGAATTCGAATGTTTGTTTTTTGTGAGTATTTGATGCTTCTTACAAATAATGTATCAAACTTATTCTAGTCAAGAAACATGATTTGAACGAAATAAACTTTTGCTATTGAGTCAAACACACTACTTACTCAAGGCTTATTTGTGCTTTTCGTGCTTGATGTGCCGTAATTCACGATTTGGCAAGCCGCCCCATTCGGATTCGCACAGCAATCGCTGATCTCTTTCGCGCTTTTCTTGAAGGCTTCGTTCCATTGGAGTTGGCTGTGCAGATTGCCGGGGCTCATCCAGTGAGACAGCGGAAATTGCTGGCCAAGGGTGCTGGTGGCAGTCGCTGTAACCACGCCTGTGGCCTGCAATGTGGCCAAGC
>JAYWHF010000153.1:0-12911 GCA_043777855.1 Gammaproteobacteria bacterium
CCCATTCCATTAGTAGAAAAAGTTAGCCAACGATGGGCGCAAATACGGCATCACTTTCAGGCCGGGTATCGTTATTTTTTAGGTCAGCCGCTTGCATCACACCTTCTTCAACACACAATTCTTCACGGTCACCAAGGTCAGCGCCTATCCGCTTGTATGGAGCTTGCATTACTCGATAAAGCCAAGCTATATCCGAATGCAAAAACAACGCTGCACCCTTTAGGAGATGCATGAAAAATTTATATGTATGTGGAGTAAGCCTGCTAACACCACTAGGTGCATCACCGCTTATGGTAAAAACGGCAATGAATGCCTGCATCAATACCTATCAAGCGTGTGATTTTTTGGGTGACAGCGATTCAGGAATAAAATTTTCGCCCATTCCCGCGGGGGCATTAAACATACGCACACCGAATATATTACCCGGCATGAGCCCACCACACATTCGCTTGCTCAAGTTTGCTACTTTTGCACTGGCCGATCTCGTCCCGCAATTGCCTCACGAAGCCATTCCGCTTTTTTTAGCCGGGCCCGAACCTTACTATCCGCAACGTGGAGTTAACCAAACGTTTATCAAGCACCTTGTGGCGTCTACAGGCGTTAATCTGGATCTCGTTAACAGTCGTTATATTGCGACTGGGCGCTCAGGGGTCATTGCAGCCATAGAGACAGCCTTTAAATATTTTAAGGCATCCGGTGCTCATTACGCGCTGATAGGCGGTATTGATAGTTATCATGATGTTCGCACCATGGGCATGCTATCGGAAAAACGCCGCCTTTCAGATGAAGGTAGTTTTGACGGGTTTGTGCCCAGTGAGGCAGCCGCATTTTTATTGCTTGTGTCGCCTTTTGCCCCCGAGGATATGCTGCAGCGAAGTCTGCTCATGCTCCATCAGCCAGCAATAGTCCGTGAACCCGGGCATCTATTAGGCAACGGGCTTTATACCGCAGAAGCCATGGCGAGCGCCGTTAGAGATGCTACTGCAGAAATGGCAATGCCTATAGATACCTTATATTCCTCTGAAAATGGTGAAATGCATTACACCAGAGAAGTGACCGTAGCGACTTTGCGCAACCACCTCAAATTAAGCCCAAGCTGTACAATGTTTCGCCCCGCCGAATACTTTGGTGATGTAGGCGCTGCGTTTGCTGCTGTCGCTATTGGCTTGGCGACAGTTAACCCGACAACAACATTAATCTGCGCCTCTTCCGATGGTGGCCCCCGTGGTGCTATCTGCGTGTCCGCTGTTTAAATATTACGTTCATCGTCTAAATATTAAATGCTAAAGGAGCTTAAAAATGTCACGTAGTGTATTTGCTAACGGCAGAAACTTTAGTCACAAAGGTAGTGGCGATAAATCTGCATCCAGCGCGCCGGATGTCTGTAAAACCCCCATGGGAAGTGCTGTTGTGCCTATCCCCTATCCCGTTACCAGCCAAGCATCCCATCTTGCACAGGCTACTAGCAGCGTTATTATCGATGGTAATCCCACCGCTATCGCAAGCTCAACGCACAGTCAATGCACCGGCGATCAAGCAGGCAGTGCCACGGGTTTAATCTCAGGAACAACCGCAAACAAAACGCATTTTGTGAGTTATTCATTTGATGTAAAAGCCGAGGGCGAAGGTATCGTGCGGCACATGGATCTCACGACCATGAATAACCGCAATACTCTCGGTATGAATTTCGGTGCTGCCACGGGAGCTACGACGATTAAGGTGGAAGATGCAGCCGTTGAATCCATCTACCTGTTACGCTTTGAATTTATCGATGAACTTGGCCAGCCGATTAAAGGTATTCACTATAAAACTCTTCCAGCGGGGCAAAAAGAAGATCTACATATTGCCGATAATAAAACCAATACGTTCGGCAAAACCTTTGTGTCCTCCACCACACAAAATGAAAGTATTGATTGCTATATTGCGTGGAATAAATTCAACGTTAAAAATGATTCGCCATAAGGATAACAACTATGCCAGATCCAAAACCGGTCAATGCAATTAATGATACGCCCCATAAAACCCAGCAAATTACGATTACCTGTAATGAGCTTTGGTCGTTTGCACAAAAGTTTTCTTATGAGCGATTATCCGATAAAAAGAAAACGGGTGAATATGAATTAATTGGCTTGTATGCAGCGCGTGCGCGGCGTATCGCTGCCACCTATGCGCGCTTTTATTTAGAAACAGAGCAAGGCGGCGATACCAGCAAAATTGGTCGTTATTATTGGATGGCATTGGGTGCCTTTGCCAGTAAAACCGTTGCGTGCCTGTTGGATAAATTTCAACTCAATGCATCTTATTTTTTAGGTAAAGCATCTTTAGGAGTCATTGACGGGCACAATGTTGCCAATGGCCTAGGTCAAGGCAATCTTTGGTTGTTTAGCGATATTGCTCCCACACATTGGTTTTACAGTCAGTACCCGCAACATTTTTTTAATGGCATGGACTGCATTCATAAACGCCATTGCGATAAATTAGTCGAGCCCGTAAAAAGCCACGTAAAAGCATTGCCTTGGGCAGCGAAATCTCTAGGCAAAATAAAAAATTTTGAGCTATCGCCAGATATTATCAGAGGGTTTGAACACGTTCTTACCATTGAAAAAATGTCGCCATCAAAAGAGCGCAGAAAGGAACAATTGAAACATTTACTCGCTATTGCAGATCATGAACAACGCAGAGTACTGCAACCGCTCATTTATAACGATCCTGATTTTAATAAATGGACAGCGAGAGAACGGTGGTGGTGGGTTCGCTTGATGGCTCCCAAATATGAATTGGTATTCACTCACGAATGCACAACCGATGATGCCCAATTAAAATCTGTCGCACCGGATGATTTAATAGTTGAGAACGAAAAAAGTCGGATGAAATGGATTGCGGATGCAGCTCAGCAATTTCATCGCCTGATGGACGAGCAAGCAAATCATATGACAAAAGAGTTAAATATTATAGCAGGATGGAAAGACTCGCCCGATGCACTCTTGGTGTATTAACATGCGGCCGCTCATATTTTTACTAATGCTATTTATTTTAGCCTGCAACCCTAACTCAGGAGAAACTTTCATGAACCCCACAACGATAAAAATAAAAATTGGCGAGCAAGGTGCGCAATTTCTACAGCGCAATAATTTACCTTCTAAAGGCCATATCAACAAACAGCCTGCGGGTTTGAATTTTTACAAGGTCGATTGGAGCACGAAGGCACAAGGAACAGTTACTCTTGAGCACGGTCCTTACAGCTTTCAGATTCCCTTTGTTCTTGGTGTGACCGGTACAGAGAATGTCGATTTCATGGAGGTTGGGCTTACAAGTTTCGATGTGTATGCAGGCATCACCGCCGCCGATACAGTGCATCACGACGAAGCCCGAAAGGAATTCATAAAACTACTACAACATCTTCTTGCGTTGGGTTGGAAGCCGCTAATTTCTTATAATTACCCTAGGTTAACAGCTGAGCAAGCATTTCAGTATTTTGAGGAAGATACTACTTATGGCATTACACCAACCTACACTCCAAATTTAGAGCAATGGATGCGCATTGATTACGACGGCTGGTATCTTTACGCCGACGATGTCTTTTTAGAAATTAATTTCCGCCGTGGTGTTGAAAGTAAAGATCCTTCAATGCAGGCTTATTTATTCAGCTTTGACATTCACAGTAAAGAGCAAGAAGCCAAAGCCCAATTTGAAGGCGATGACAAGAACCACTGGCAGGATTTATGGGTAGATAAAATAAAGGCCATGAAAAAAGAACGCTATGCCAAAGAGAAAGCATTAAACCAACGCGGCTTTACAATTTACACCGAATACCAAGAGCCAAAAATCCACCCGCTTGATCCTGTTGAGCCGTAGTGGTTAATCTGAATAGAAAGACTGGCCCGATACTGAGCACACCTACTAATACGCGCAAATTAATGGTGTGTTTTATTTTATTCCGCTAAGAAAGGGTCGGAGTAAACCGCCGCCTACACGCAGGCCAAAGGCCAACTTTCATCAGCTGATAACGTCAGCCAGCATTTACCTTATTTACGTTGTAACATTTTTGACAATATCAATCTGATTAATCTAGGCATACACACGGCCGGTGTCTTCACGTTGCAAGCTCCAGACAATATTACGAATACTGATCAATTAACAGATTTCTATAATCATGGCACCACTGTTCATTTGATTAAAAGCTCTGTACGATAAACATGTTTCGCTTTCAAGAAACATTATTTTGCAAAGGAATTAATTCATGAACGTGTTTCGTATTTTTTTGGTCAATTGTTTATTCATGTCTAGTGTGGCGTGCGTCGCGGAGCTTCAAAAAGAAAGTTTTAATGTGGAGAAAGCAGCTGGCTATAACCCAGTGATTCCTGCATTGAAATCGTATCTTGTAGCGCAAGACGCGACTAAGGGACAGCAACATCTTTGCGTAATTGGTTATGTTGAGACGATAAGCGGCGGTGCAGGGAAAAATAACATAGCTTGGGTGTATTGGCGTGAAGGTAATCGTTTAACGCTTTGGGAACCTGCTGCCGAAGGCTTTGAACCTAAAGACTCACTCAAACATTCTCGTCGCGATTTAGATATTGCGAAGGATGTAACAGCTAAGACTGAAGAAGTTGGTAGTAGCACTTATAAAGAACCTATTGCGTGGGTTGAGGATGTAAAAAGAGATTGCCAAAAACGAGGCAAGTCTTACAAAATATTAATTGATTAAACTTTCTTTTATAGGATTTTATTGTGGCAACTTTTCAAACGATGGCGGGCGCTAAATTACCTCTACAATTGACGCTATTTGTTGGCAATATTTTAAGAATTAAGATTGTGCCAGGGCCTGGCGAGCTCGTTCCTTTTACACTGAGTATTTCGCCTGACAAGTCATTATTGTTAACCAACGACGATATCAGGACGAAAGCTAATTTTGAAGTATATGAACTCAAAGCAAATGGTCCAGGATTTGTGCGCTTTCAAGCGCAGAACGCGAAAGGCACAAAAGCGGGCCCAATCTCCGTAACAATTAAACAACCATTGACCTTGCCTACAGCCAACGCCGAGCAGCTAGCACTAATAAAGCTTTTATTAGCTGAAGCGCCTTCACCTTTTTCAGCTAATTATAATGCAGCAACATCGAAAACCGGGTTGCAATGGATGCGTCTTGTTGTACAAAACCGATTGAGCATGAAGTCAGGACTTGTTGGATCGAAAGGTACGACATCGATAATTGGTGTAATTAAATCGCCCGGGCAATTTGAGGGTTTTGAGCAATATCCGGTGATTGGCAGTAAGCAACGGGGAAATATCGAGGACATCTTAAATATTGCAAATGATGGAACTCATGCAAAGCAGAAGCTTTTTTATGATCACATCTCTGCTGCTATTGCTGCTGCTACCGAGCCTGCAATTGTAGATCCATGCACCACAAAATTACTGTCGTGGCGTACAGCGGGTGCAAGCTCTCCTGGTGGAGATTTTATGTTATACAAAAGTTTTTCAGGTCAAGATTTCTATACAATTCCAAAATAGTTCGCCCGACAAAAAATAACGTAATACGTTTTTGAGATCCCTTTCGGTAACGACAATAAATTTTTATTGTCGTTACCGAAAATGCATATTCTTTCTAAAATAAGTTAATCAGTTCTGAAAATTTATTGCCCATTCTCCAACTGCGAATTAGGGGTCAGGTCTTGCTTTTTGCCTTTTTAAACAATTGTGTTCAAAACAAAATTTATTTGAGCGTCCGCTCTTGGCCGGTTTGGCCCATGTAAATCAACGCTATGCCTAGAAGTAATTTTCAGCTGCAAACAACTAACTAGCCTTCATCAGGGAATAAACATGTACAACAACATTTTAAAATTCTGGTTTGAAGAAGTCGATAAAAAATTGTGGTGGTCGGTAAACTCAGATTTCGACAACATGATCAAAGATCGTTTTCTGACTACGCTTCATCAAGCGATGCAAGGTGAACTGTTTGCCTGGCGTAAGGAGCCTAAAGGTCGGCTTGCTGAAATTATTGTATTAGATCAAGTTTTTAAGCCTTGGCTAATCTGCCCCAAAAAATTGATGCCTAACTAGTTTGGAGCCCGGAATTTTATAGAGGGCAAAGATAGTAGAAAACGGCGCCAAATGGGTCGCGGCTATATTATTAGCTTATTAGCGACGGACTATATTTGCCAAGCACGCCCTCCCTGCGGAGTTAGGGTCAAATTAAACCAATTTGCAAATAATTCCAAAATTCTGAATCCAAACCTTAAGTTGATCCGTTTGTGTAGTGCAAGTTCACACATACACTCAACAACTTAAGGATCCATCACATGAAACTCAAACATCTATCCCTCATCATTGGCGCACTTTGCACCGGCCTTGTTGCAGCAGACAGCTTTGCTTCTAGCCATCGTGAAGCGCCGAACATCAGCCGTTTGCCCACGCTAGATTCGACGGATTTCTATGCGTTTAACAGTTATGAGGCAGGCCGTGGCAGCTACGTAACGCTGATTGCTAACTACATTCCGCTGCAAGATGCTTACGGCGGCCCTAATTATTTTGCGATGGATACCGCGGCGCTTTACAGCATTCACGTCGATAACACGGGCGATGCCGTAGAGGACTTAACGTTTAATTTTCGCTTCAGCCAAGCCTTACCAAATAATGGTGAAGGCGTGAAGTTAACCGTTGGGCCGGAAGGCAACAGCCGTTCAGTTGCTGTGCCTCTGAAAAATGTCGGTGGTATTAGTGCGGGCGATAATTCAGCGGTGAATTTTTTAGAGACCTACGGTGTTCAAGTCGTGACAGGAAATCGTCGCACAGGAACCAGTAAGGCGATTAAGAATGCCATCAGTGACAGCGCAACTTTTGCCAAGCCTTTAGATTTCATCGGTACAAAAAGCTTTACCTCTCTTGCAAAATATAAAGACTATGCCGATAGCTTTATTTATGAAATCTCCATTCCCGGTTGCAGCACAAACGGAAAAGTGTTTGTTGGTCAGCGCAAAGATGCATTCGCGGTTAACCTCGGCAAAACGTTCGACTTAGTGAATTATGTTCCAGTTGAAGGCGACAGCGCAGCGGGCGCAAACGACGGCAAAGGTTTTCCCGGTGGCATTACTCAGTCAACCAGTAACGATGATCTAAATGATAAAAACGTTACGTCTATTGCCATAGAAATTCCAAAAACGTGTTTGGTAGGTTCAGGCAATGGCAGCATTGGCGCGTGGACAACGGCAAGCTTGCCGCAAGTGCGGATTCTTAATCCCAACGCTTCATTTAACAAAAATGAAATCAATGGCGGTGCCTGGACTCAAGTATCGCGCTTAGGTAGCCCGCTTGTGAATGAGTTGGTTATCGGCCTAAAAGATAAAGACCGTTTCTCAACCTCAGCGCCAAAAGATGACGGCCAGTTTGCGAGTTATGTAACGCATCCGTCGTTACCAGAATTGCTAAATATTCTGTTCAAAAATGCCGTTAATACAACGCTCGGCGCAAACCTTCCAACACTCGCACCTACCAATTTTCCGCGCAATGATTTGGTAGCTGCGTTTTTGACGGGCTTCCCCGGCGTTAACCAATTGGCAAAAGTAACGGCCTCAGAAATGTTGCGTTTAAATACCGGCATTGCTGCAACACCCGCTGCGGACCAATCTAACTTCGGTGTGGCCGGAAATGATTTGGCAGGCTTTCCCAATGGCCGTCGCCCCGGTGACGATGTGGTGGATATTGCGTTGCGTGTTGTGATGGGCCGTTTGTGTTACCCCATTCCAGTGGGTGGTGTTGATACTGACCTTGGCTTGTGCAAACCCGCCGATGCGAACGTTGGAA
Organism: Gammaproteobacteria bacterium; assembly: GCA_043777855.1. Lineage (GTDB taxonomy): Bacteria > Pseudomonadota > Gammaproteobacteria > Pseudomonadales > Cellvibrionaceae > Cellvibrio. The sequence continues at coordinate 7,804 of JAYWHF010000153.1, forward strand.
ACGTGCCCTTTACCGATGGCGCGCCGCTTGACGCCTCTTTCATGAACACGTCTTTCCCCTACTTGGCTGATCCATTGCCAGGTTCAAAATAAGGAGCCAATCATGAAATATTCACACGCCGTAATCCCCTTATGTCTATCAAGTTTGTTACTCGTCGCTTGTGGTGGTGGCGATAAAAAGGTGCCACCCAAAGTGAATGCAGCACCGCAAGCGGTACAGATGAATGTTACAACGCAAGCCGAAACATCTTACACCGGAAAATTAACCGGAACAGATGCAGAGATGGATAGCCTTACCTTTGCAGTAACGACTATGCCAGCTCTGGGTAGCGTGACACTGCAGGCTAACGGCAGTTTTACTTATGTTCCGAATGCTGAAGTGACGGGCGCCGATAAATTTTCGTTTACCGTTTCAGATGCTACGCACACATCGACAGTCGCGGATGTCAATATCACCATTGATTTGCTTGAGGTGAAATTCAGTGATTACAGTCGCAAAGCGTTTACCCAATCTGACGCCGCCATGCCTGTGCCACTCGATAGCCGACGGATGGAGTTAGACGTTACCACTGAAGCAGCTTACGATGATCTGCTTACGCCATAAAAAATATTTACCTGCCAAGGATGGTGGGGTTTTTAAAAAGTATCGATAAAAAAATTACCCAAAATTCCTTAAAGCTGAGTATTCAGCGGAAAAAATAGTATGCGTAAATCTCTTTGTAAGTTTGCCGTTATTACTATGGCTGTGATTTGCACGACAATTTCTGCTGCTCCTTACACCCCGAAAACGGCAGATGAAATTGTTGCGCACTGGCCTTTACTCGACAAAAATATCTTGCCAAAAGCAACCGCAGGAAATCATTTACAGCGTCAGGATTCGGCAACAATTGTTGCACTCGCCAACCGTTACATGGCGCAAGCTGCACAGCCGGGGCAGTCGCGCTTCTATGGTTTAGCGCAAGCCGTGTTGAAACCATTAATTGAAAATAATAGTCAAGATAAAAATGTATGGTTGGTCTGGGCGCAGGTACAACAACATCAACATAATTTTTCGGTAGCACAACTGGCTTTACAAAAAGTACTGCAACAAGACCCAGCCAACATCAGCGCAAATTTATTAGCCGCGCGTATTCATGTGATTTTAGAAAGTCCTTTGGCCGCGCGTAATGCATGTTTAAAACTGTTGGGTTCTGCGGATCTGTTCACCGTCACAGCCTGTAGCTTAGAAGCCAATACTTATTTGAACCCTAATGAGCTCGATAGCAGCTACAAACAACTTGTTCAACTCGTTCATGCGCAAGGATTGCCGAATGATGAGCGTGGCACATGGCTGATTCAAGTGCTCGCTGATATGGCTATGCGCAATCAGGATCCCGCTACGGCGGCGAGCTGGCTAAGACAACGGCTAGAAAACTCCAGTGTCAATTATTTAGCACAATGGGCCGATGTTGAGTTAGCAATGAACCATGCACCGCAAGTGCTGAGCTACTTAACAGGCATCGTTAACAATGCGCCTGAAATGGATGATGCGCTTCTGTTGCGGCTTGCACTTTCGGAAAAGAAAATAAATTCAACAAGTCATCTATGGGAAAAATTATTGAGTGAACGAGTTGCTTTACGCGAGCAGCGCCAAGATACACTGCACGCCAACGAATTAGCTACCTACTATTTGGATATAAACCCCAACCCTGAAAAAGCGCTGAGGTGGGCTACCCTAAATTTCGCTAGCGCACGCGAGTATGGCGACAAAAAATTACTGGCACGTGCAGAATTACTTAACGCTAAAAAGGACAATAACTAATGCGTATTTTATGGTTAAGTACCGCCACTGTGTTGCTATTATTATTATCGGCAATTACTCAGGCGCATCAGTTAAGTACGGCCTATCTCACGGGGAAATTTGATGATACCGGAATTTTTGAAGGGCAATGGCATGTGCGTTTGTATGATCTTGAACAAGCCGTGGGCGTTGATAGCGATGGCGACGGAAGACTGCGCTGGCAGGAGCTACAGAGCAACTCAGAGACAGTGACAGAATACTTACAGCAGCATGTAAAATTCACTCGCGCTGAAAAAAATTGCACGCTGGTAGTGGAGCCTGATTGGCAAGTTGATACCCATTTTAACGAAGGTTATTTGGTGGTTCCCCTACGCGCGCAATGTTCTCTGGCCGGCGACATCACTTTTCATTACAGCGCTTTTTTCTCAGAAGACAGTCAGCACAAATTGCTATTCACGCTAGCGAATCAAGCCAATACACAAACAAATACACAAACAAATAGCCCGCGAATTTTATCTGATTCGGTACGTAGCCTTTCGCTCAGCGAAAAAAGCGGCAGTAAATTTGCTGCGTTTAAAGAATTTGTTGCGCAAGGCGCTGTACATATCTGGATTGGTTTTGATCATATTTTGTTTTTAGTGTCCTTGCTTCTGACCTGTGTATTAGTTCGACGAAACAAGCGCTGGGTTGCCAATGCCAGTACGCGCGAAATAATCATTAACACAACGTGGATTGTTACTGCATTCACTCTGGCGCACTCCATCACCTTAACCGCAACGGCATTGAATTGGATTCATCTACCAAGCCGCTGGGTTGAAGTCAGTATCGCCATTACGGTCGCGCTAGCTGCACTCAATAATATTTTCCCCGTGGTGCTCCGTTTAGGTTGGCTAACGTTTGGATTTGGCTTGTTACATGGAATGGGTTTTGCGGGCGCACTAGGCGAACTAGGCATGCCAGCTGATCAACAGTTTTTAACCGTACTCGCATTTAATGTTGGTGTAGAAATGGGCCAAATGGCAATTGTTATTGTGGTTTTGCCACTGTTAATTCAGTTCGGGCGCCACAAGTGGTACTTAGATTACGGAATGAGAGGGCTTTCGGCCGTGATAGTATTAATGGCGATTTGGTGGGTTTTACAGCGAGTTTAGTCTGCTATTTTGTAGTTCAAAATCACCCATTGTTAGTGAGGAAGATATGAGCTCCATGTGTATAAAAAACGTTTATTTATCTCGTACAATATCCATACTATTTTTTATGAGCATTGCCCATATCCTCTATGCAGAGGAAGATACTTTATTGGCAGACAATAGTAATTCTTTTAATATCTCCGCCATAGAAACCTTGATTGTACAAGGGTATCGTATTAATCCTTTAGGCGAAATGCTATCGGCTTCGGAAGGTCTTATTGGCAGCACAGAACTTGCTGATCGCCCGGTATCACGAACGGGTGAAATCTTGGAGTTCATACCGGGAATGGTAGTTACCCAGCACAGTGGTTCTGGAAAAGCTAACCAATATTTTTTACGCGGATTTAATTTAAATCATGGCACTGATTTTAATACTCGCATTGATGGCATGCCTGTCAATATGCGCACTCATGGCCACGGTCAAGGCTATACCGATCTTAATTTTATTATCCCGGAATTTATTGATAGCATTCAATATCACAAGGGCCCTTACTATGCCGATGTTGGTGATTTCTCTGGCGCCGGCGCGGCAGCTTTTACTTTGAAAAATTCATTCAGGAAAAATGAAATTTCAACGACATTTGGTGAAAATAATTATAACCGTGTTCTGGCTGCTGGCCAAACAGAGCTCCTGAGTGGCCAACTTTTGTTAGGTATTGAAGCACACACTTACGATGGCCCTTGGTCAGATATCAATGAAGATGTAAATAAAAAAAATCTGATGGGACGTTACACATCGAGCATCAATGAAGGTGATTTTTCATTAACCTTTATGGCGTATAAAAATCGCTGGAACTCTGCGGATCAAATTCCTGAACGCGCGGTTAAACAAAATATTGTTGATGAGTTTGGCTCACTAGATACGGGCGTCGGTGGTGCGTCAAGTCGTTTTAGTGTATCGAGCAGCTGGCAAAGCACTGCTTGGGCAGCGAATCTTTACGCTATACGTTCAACACTGGATTTATTTTCAAATTTTACATATTTCTTGGATGACCCCGTCAATGGTGATCAATTCGAGCAAGTTGATGATCGCGATATTTTTGGCGGCGCACTTACACAGAAGTGGACAAAAGATTTATTCGGTAAAAGTCTTGCCAATGAAGTCGGTGCAGAAATTCGCTATGACAACATTGATAACCTGGGTTTGTATCATACGGAAGAGCGAATGCGTTTAAGTACAACCCGACAAGATGTTGTTGATGAAGCATCCGTGGGTATATTTAATCAAACAACTTTAGCACTTACTGAAAAATTAAATACGCATATAGGTTTGCGGTACGACTATTTCGCAGCGGATGTGGACAGTAATATCAATGCCAATAGTGGTGATGCGTCTCAAGGTAAAATCAGTATAAAAGTAGGGGCGACTTACCGCATTAGTGAGCTGATTGAAACCTATATTAATGCTGGGCAAGGTATGCATTCCAACGATGCACGCGGCTCTACTATTACCCAGGATCCTATCACTGGTGATGCGAGTGATGCGGTAAATTTATTGGTGCCGTCTACCGGCGCAGAAGTCGGAATAAAAATATTTGATGCGCAACATTTTAATCTGTCGGCGTCGTTGTGGTATTTGAGTTCCGAATCAGAATTAGTTTTTGTGGGTGATGCCGGAAATACCGAAGCAAGCCGTGCATCGAAGCGTAATGGGCTTGAACTTGCTGGTTATTATTGGATTGATAATCGCTGGAGTTTTGATACGCAATTGGCATGGACACGTGCAAATTTCACTGAAAATACACGCGCGGATGGAAAATATATCGATGGCCCTGTGCCCTTTGTGGCCAGTGCCGGTATAAGTTACAAGGCGCAGACGAATGGTTTTCACAGTTCACTTCGCTATCGCTATTTTGGTGCGCGTAGGCTTGATGGTTTTAATGTTCATCGTGCAGATGCTACAGGTATGACCAACCTGGGTTTGGGGTATCGCTGGAACACCTTCGAGTTTGAGCTTGATATCCTGAATGCCTTCGACAGCCTCGATCACGATATAGATTACTTCTACGCTTCTCGCCTACAGGGTGAGTCTGACGAAGGTGTGGAGGATTTGCATTTCCATCCGGTGGAGCCGCGGACCTTTCGTGTGAAGCTGGCTTACCACTTTTAGCCTGCCTATCGGCGAGTTTCCTGTGTTAC
>JAYWHF010000154.1:0-4535 GCA_043777855.1 Gammaproteobacteria bacterium
AACTGCTGGGCTATACGAATTACTGCCTGCCACTCCTCACTTTCCACACCTTGTTTTAAAGCGGTAATAAACAACACGTTGCCCCAAGCGTCACGCAAGAGTTTTTGCGCAGACGCGGGTAAATCATGCCCCGACATTACGCGGTTCAAAATTGCGTCTACCTGAATGCGAGCGGATTCAGACTTTGCCTTACCATCTTCAGCGTCGATAGTACGCTGCTCCAAAATTTGCGCACGGCGTTTATCTTTTTCAAGAAAAGCGCGAAAGTCTGTCAACAAATTATTGAAGATGCTCATATCGGTTTCGAAATCCGACAGAATGGCTTGCACGGTTATTTCCATCTTGTTGTACAAACTGTCTTTACGCTGATTTTCAGCACTGCTTTCTTGCCAACCCAACGCGGCCATTGCCATTTCATTCAATAGGCGCCGCGCCGGGTGGCCGCCCTTGCTGAAAAAAGATTTATCGGCGATAGCCACTTTAACCATAGGCAGTTGTAAACGACCAATTAACGCCTTCATGGGCGCCGCCAAATTACGATCGTCTAAAATAAAATCAAACATCATAGAAACAAGATTAATAATGTCATCATCAACTTGATTAATTGCAGGTGCTGGCACATTTGATTCAGTGCTCTGCAGCAAATTTTTTAACATGTCGCGCACATTTAAATGTATTGCATTGCTCGAAGACGATGGCGCATTTAGGCTATTTTGATGCTGTGCGATGGACAACATTCGCACTAATTCTTGGCTGGCAATCTCATCACTGGTATTGGATTGAGTTGATGCCGCATTGCGCGAACCCAACAAATCACGCAGCGTATGCAAGACCTGATTAGTCTGTTCATCATAGGTGCTATCGACGGCAGAATGACCGCGCGCATTAACACCGGCACTGGCTTGATTATCGGAATATTGTGCTGAAATACCTGCACCATAATGGTCTGTTACGGTTGGGGTATCCGTGCGTTTAACGCGATGTTCAGATTTTAAAGAGGGCATTATGTTCGCATCAATCAGCAACTGATTGAGCGCTTTGAACAACCCGCCCAATTTAGTCATCACCATATTGTCGAATAATTTGTACAATACCAACTTGGCCTTTACATCAACGTCCAAGCTTCTGGACGCCTCATTGAAAGCGCCACAAATTACATCAACACCGAGTGGATTATTCTTTTGATAGACCTTCACCGGCACTAAATGGTCAATGCGTAGGGTCAAGTGCTGGATAGATTCGGCAAATTGCTCGTTGGCTTTGTTAACCATGGCCTCAACGGCCACCATCTCTTCAAGATCATCATTTTTAACCAGTGAGAGATCATCTAACGAAAAATCTTTATTTTCAACGGCCGCTTCATCGCGATAAGCATTATGGTCTAGCAGCTGTGCAAAACCTATGTCTATAGTGCGGAAAAAAGTTGTCTCCATCGCACGGCGACGCAGGCGCACCTCTCGCATGGAATCAAAATAAAGATTTTGGTCGTGATTATTGTTGGCTTTATCGGCCAACTCAAACATGGCATCATCCACTTTATCAAACAGATCACGCAGCAGGCCTTGCAAGTGCTGCCGGGCTTTGTCGCGCAGTGAATGCATTGCCGCAGGAAGACGCGCCAATACAACGGGCGCAGGCGCCCCTAGATTTTTTTCCGGCTTAAGCTGCACAACGTTATTTTGCTCTATGCGCTGCTGTTCGTTACGGGGATGTTCTGACATGATACTCACCACCAAATAAAACCTTTACCACTTGAGTATAACCAAACCCATTGCACACTCTAGGGGTAAATGTTCAATGCGAGAGCCATATCACAAATGGAAATAGTTGATAATTTTTCTTATACTGATTAACGCGTTTTTTTTCAGCATCATTAACTAAGTGATATTAAAATTGATTTAAAAGACACATTGTCGCGCTAGTTACTATTTCTACCGACAAAAACTCAACACTTTACTATGCACACCAACTTACACAGCGGCATTATTTTATAAACCAATATAGTTATTAAAAAATAGAATCTATAACTTTTCGCTCAACAACTCACTCAATAAAATGTAAACGACGAAATTATGAATCCTAACTTCGCAAAAAAAATCCCACACCTCACTAACAGCATTGTTAATAACGTAAAAGCTGCATTAGCAGAAGATATTGGTAACGGCGATATAACTGCCGAACTTATCCCCAAACAGCAGCTCGCCACTGCAACCGTTGTGACACGCGAAGATTGTGTTTTTTGTGGGCGCGATTGGGTGATTGAAGTGTTTCAACAAATTGACCCCGAGGTTACCATACAGTGGCTGGTAGACGATGGCCAAGCAATAAAAGCAAACGCAATTTTATTTACCTTAACCGGCCGAGCCCGCAGCTTACTCACAGGCGAGCGCACTGCTCTTAACTTCGTTCAAACACTTTCAGGTACGGCGACCATAAGTCAGCATTACGCACAACTGGTTGCTCACACCTCGCTAAAACTTTTAGATACCCGAAAAACCTTGCCAGGATTACGCGACGCGCAAAAATACGCGGTAGCCTGTGGCGGCTGTCACAATCATCGCATCGGCTTGTATGATGCATTTCTTATTAAAGAAAATCACATAGCCGCCAGTGGCGGAATAGCCAAAGCCGTTTCTGCCGCTCGAAAGATTGCACCGGGGAAACCCGTGGAAGTGGAAGTAGAGAATCTTGCTGAATTAGCGCAAGCACTGGCCGCTAACGCCGATATCATTATGCTCGATGATTTTACTGAAGACGATATGTACACCGCGGTGAAAATCAATAACGGAAAAGCAAAACTTGAAGCATCGGGCAATGTGACTGAAAAAAATCTAGCCGCTATTGCGGCCACTGGCGTGGATTATATTTCACTGGGGGCATTAACAAAACACTGTAGGGCCGTGGATTTGTCGATGCGGATTGTTGAGTTGAGTATGAAATAAATTCTCTCAACGACATTCGCTGGGCGCATATTTGGCTGGCAAAGTCCCAGGTGCAACATTCGCTAGATTCCTATTCACCGCCGTTAATTGTGAATCGGAACCACATGCCCAATCTATTGCGCCCACCGCACCAGCAGTCGGCGTAATCCCTTGCACATTAGGAGAAAAAGTAACTGTTGATCCGTTTAGACCAGTTGGAATACCATTCCCTGCATTTGCAGACAGTGTCACCGTGATGGCCCACGGAGTACCCTCCACGATGGCCACATTAGACACATATTTAGAAGTCTTTGTCGTTATTGACGCAGCATTATAGGCTATTGCAGAAGCTGTCATTCCGGTGACGTTATCGGTTTGAAAAGATTCACTTAATAAACTTTTTACCGCCGCTCCCGCAATAATGGCTTCACTAATTTTTGTCCGCACGGCGTAATCTTGATAGGCAGGAAGCGCAATCGCCGCAAGGATGCCGATGATAGCAATTACAATCATTAGCTCAATTAGCGTAAAGCCTCGTGTGTGTGTTTTCATAGTGCCCTACTCCCATACTGTTGCATCAAAGACAGTATTATCGAAGCAATAAAAGTACCAACTACGAGCTTTTTATTTTTTCCTCAAGATAGACTTCAAATCAATAGAGCTAGTGCCAAAAGACTCATCAAAAGGCGCTAATTTACTCATCATTATAATTTCAGCTGTTTCCATATTAACAACAACAACTACATTTTTTGATTTTCCTACCAACGGGACATAACCTATTTTGTCACCTTTTGACGAAAATTGTTTTATCAACGTATCAACATCACCCAGTTTATTTTTATTAAATACTTTAGTATCTGTTAAAGGTTTTGCTGCTCGAGGTATGGATTGTGCCGCAGCACTATAGGGCAGATAAAATTCTGGCATCTGCTGCACGTCGTCACCACCGGCCACTGCGGAAAGCATTACTTCGTTAGCCTTTTTCTGATCGCTAGGTAATTGTGCGGCGATAAATTTTGGTCCGAAATATGGGAGGGATTTAAACTCATCATAAACGGCTTTATTTAGTTTTTCTTGAGATAACTCATTCGCATAAACAACATCAAACCGCCCATTATTAAAAACCACAAAAACTGGCCTTGCATCGAACAATGTATGCAACCCATAGAGCAACGCCATTACCTGTATGCAACCAACAATAAAAAGATCTCTCTTTAATTCTTTTTTTTCTACATTAAATACAATCAAAGTAATTAACGGGCCTAATATCACATCAACCAATAGCAATATTAAAAATATATCACTGACACCACTCACGTAACTCAATAAACCAGGATACCAAAACATAAATACAAACAGCGCCGACACGCCTACAACCAGAGCTGATATTACTAGATGTATTCCGCTAGCGTGAAAACGATTTAACGTATGAAATTCGAGCACGATATGCCTCATAATCTAACAAGAAAAATGCCCGCAAATGCGGGCATCAAGACAAAAATTATCGCTTCAAAAAATTAACGGCATTCAGACGGAACATACTTAGCCGGTAAAGGTGTAACCGCAGGAACTAAGCGGTTGCCCAAATTACGCGCTGTTGCTGAAGCATTTGTG
>JAYWHF010000155.1:0-1592 GCA_043777855.1 Gammaproteobacteria bacterium
AGCAACCGCTGGCTTTTAATGGTAGAAAAACTACGTACAACAAACTAGGTACTACATAGTGTGAGTCGGCTTATCAGAACTTAAGCTACCCGCCAAATAGGTTTCTATCTTTCTAACGGCAGTATTTTCCTGATCCGTAAACTGTACGCCGATACCAGTGGCGCGGTTACCTTGGGCCCCGCGTGGCGTAATCCAAATCACTTTACCAGCAACGGGAATTTTTTCCGGCTCATCCATCAAGCTCAGCAACATAAATACTTCATCACCCAAGTTGTAATTCTTGCTGGTGGGAATAAACATGCCACCGTTTTTTACAAATGGCATGTACGCCGCGTAAAGTACTGCTTTGTCTTTTATGGTCAGTGAGAGTATGCCATTGCGGGCACCACCAGCTATTGCTTGCATATTATCTTCCGTCTACATTCGATGGTGAACCTTAATAGATTAGCTTATGACTGTCCATACGCCAGCTGGTGTTCTCGCTAGAAAGCGTGAAATATCACATGATCCGTACTGACGGTTTTTTTGCCGCACCCGCACGCAACATGGCCCCCCAATCCAGCAACACCTCTTCAAGCAACAGCTGCTTATTGGGATTGGTGCTACCGAGCAACTGGCGCTTGGCAACTAACAGTTTCTCGAGATAGCGATGCATGATATCGGCCGGAATTCGCTCCAATCGATTGCGCATATCCGGCGGGAGCTGATTGAGCGCATCATTCGGTAAACCAACTTGCCACCGAGCAAGAGAATGTAGAAACCCTAACAACCACTCAACAATGGCGAGAACATCCTGTTTATGCCATTGCATTGCCAGATCTATAGCCGATATTTGGCCAGAACTTAAACTCACTAGGCTCAGCAACCAGCCATCTCGGCGCTCTAGAGCATCGTTATGCAAATAGGCTATGGCCGTGAGCGGCGCGCCACCAGAGGCTTCGAGTAACTTTTCAAGCGGAGTGTGGCTGCCCACCATCAGTGGGGTAAGCCAGCGAATCACGTCTTCACGGGCAGGTGTGGGCAACAAGCGCAACTGACAACGGCTGCGAATCGTGGGCAAAACGGCACTGGCGGAATGACTGATCAACATGAGCAGCGTTTTAGCGGCGGGCTCCTCCAAAGACTTTAACAATGCATTGGCCGAGTTAGCATTCATGGCTTCAGCAGGATCAATGATCACAACTTTATATCCTCCTTGTTGCGCGGTTTTGCCTAAATCATCGATTAACGCGCGGACCTGATCCACTTTAATTGCCTTGCTGCCCTCTTCGGGCTCTAGGCGAACTAAATCTGGGTGATTCTGCGCATTGTTCAGCTGGCAACCACGGCATTTACCACAGTGAACACCTTCCACCGGCGCAAGACACAATAGCAATTGCGCTAAGGCTTCAGCCAAATGACGTTTGCCAATTCCTTTGGCGCCAGTAAACATTAGGGCATGGGGCAGTTTATTCAGCGATATTTGCTCGACAAACTGCTGCCATTCGCTCAACTGCCAAGGATAGGGATGAGCAGGAAAATCCGTCATGAGGGAAACTCTCAGTAAACTAGGCCGCAAGCTTACCAATCAGCGCGCAGATTTGCGATAATCA
>JAYWHF010000156.1:0-4534 GCA_043777855.1 Gammaproteobacteria bacterium
ATTCATCGAAAGATGGGTGCGTGCAACTAAAGGCAACATCGCCCACAGGGCTGAAGCTGGCATGGCCAAACAAAAGAAGCGAATGACGACACGCCTCAAATTAATGTCGTTTGCCGCGTAGCGCAAGCCAGACCATGTGGCAGCCAATACACGCTCTGCTGGAAGACCTGCTGGGCTAGCTGTGGCGTCAGGCCCGGGCCAACGCTGTAGCGCAAACCAAACAAATATACAGCCTAGCGCGTTCGCGGCAAACGCTGCCGTTGGCCCACTCAGGGCAATGAGTACGCCTGCCAAAGACGGGCCAATTGCTTTTGACACATTGACCGCTAAGCCACCCAGCAGCAGCGAAGACCCTAGCATTGGCCCTTGCACTACCTCAGGTATCAGTGCCTGCCATGCTGGCATGCCCAAAGCCAAGAAAACACCATTCACAAATATAAGCAGCAGTAATATTTCAGGAGTTAGCAACTTCAAATAACTCAAAACCGCAAGAGTTACACCACATGCAAATAGGCCTAACTGGATGAACAACAAAATGCTTCTGCGTTTAAAGATATCTGCCAACGCTCCCGCAGGTAGCGCTAAAAGCAGCACCGGTAGTGTTGCAGCTGTTTGAACCAGCGCAACCATAAGTGGCGAGGGGGTCAGAAGTGTCATCACCCACGCGTTGGCAACATCCATCAACCAACTACAGATGTTTTCTGCCAGTAGCGCTAGCCAGACAAATCGAAAGGCAGCAATCTCCAACAGCGGCGCCCATAAGCTGGGCGTAGCGCTTATCGATGGCGAATCCGTAGTTACTGAGGGTGGCGTAGGCTCAAGCACATCGTTCCTCTAAGCAGCAGGATTGCCCAGCAAGGCACCGCCATCCACATCAAGCACCACCCCTGTAATAAACGCGTTTTGCATCACCATCAGCGCAGCAGCAGCCACATCCGTGCTGCCGCCAACGCGCCGCAGGGGCAGGCTGGCTGCAGTCCGTTCAAAGAGCGCAGCTCTTGCCGATGCAGAAATATGCTGCCAAGCCGGCGTATCAATCGTGCCTGGGCTGATGCAATTTACACGAATGGGTGCCAGCTCAAAAGCTAGCCCCCGAGTTAGCGCTTCTAGTGCAGCATTAATGATGCTCACCGTCACTACACTTTGAAAGGGCATTCGGCTGATAGCACCAGAGAAAAGCGTGAAAGAGCCACCGGGTGAAATACTCATATGCCGCGCAACATAGTACGCACCCCAAAATTTCACCTCAAAATTTTCTCGCGCGGTGCGCGTCGTAACGTCCACAAATTTGCCACGCTCCACTGCTTCGGCGCAGAATACGATGTGATCTATAGCGCCAGTCTGCGCCATCAACTCAATAACTTCTTGCTCATTGGCAACATTGGTGAGAAACGTTGATACGCCATCTCCCAAGCTAGCTCGTGCAGCGTCAAGCTTTGCTACCGTGTGGCTTGCCACCCAAACCTTGGCCCCTAGATTCAGGCAAGCGCGAGCGATTTCTTCGCCTATGCCAGATGAGCCGCCGATGATTAAAACGCGCTGATTTTTCATTGTCGTCCTTCAAGAGCTTAGAACAATGCTCTGATCTTTGATCAAAGAGTATCGTTAAACCTTGCTTTCAAACATCCTGCGTAGGGCAGTTAATCTCTGCCTCTTTTGAGGCACTCCAGCATTAATTCGTGTATATCGGGGAAGCGTTTTATTCACTGAGTCCACGCTGCAAAGCAATGGCTATTGCTTCGGTGCGACTGGCTACGTCTAGCTTGACAAAGATGTGCTTCAAATGCGATTTCACTGTACCTTCGCTCATGCAAAGTTTATCCGCGATTTGTTTGTTGCTAAACCCTTTTGTGAGCATGCTCAATGTTGCCAACTCACGCTTGCTCAATTCAGGCTGGCGCGCGCGTTGTGCCAATTGCACCGCTAGTTCCGGCGTCGTGAAGGCTTTGCCTTGGGCGACATTTCGAATCGCAGTGATGATTTGCTCATGTCTTGCATCTTTAAGTAGGTAACCCAGCGCACCTTCACGAAGACAGCGCCACACATCCTCGTCGGTATCGTAGGTTGTCATCATCAAAATCTGCGCCTTGGGGTAAGCGGCGACGATGCGCTTGACGGCCTGCAGGCCGTTTAAAACCGGCATGCGCAAGTCCATGATCAACACGTCGGGCTGCAGCTTGTCGTAAAGCTCGCAAGCTTGTTCGCCGTCAAAGGCTTGCCCAACAACATGCAAATCAGGTTCGGTCGCAAGAATGGCCACCAAACCTTCAATCACAACCAGATGGTCATCAGCCAGCATCAGTCTGATGGGTTTGGATGGTGGCGACGTGCTCGTTGAGTTCATGGGTTTGTCAACAAAACTTTAACGCAACAGCCTTCGCCGGGCGTGGACTCTATCAGCAGCTTTGCGCCTATGGCTGCCGCACGTGATTGCATGGAAGCCATGCCCAGGGTGCGCCGCCTGCCAACAGCGTCTAACGCATCAGCGTCAAAACCGCAGCCATTGTCGTGGATGTACAAGCTGACCAGTTGGGCTGAAAAGTGCAGGCTGATGTTGATCCGCGATGCATTGGCATGGCGAATGGCGTTATTGATCGCTTCATGAGCGATACCCACCAACGCCTCTTCAGCCGATATAGCAAGCTTGCGCGGCAGGCCGTGCAGCGTCCATTCGCAAGCCAGCAGATCAGGCACACGGCTGCGCTCAACCAACTGTTGTAAGGCAGTTTGCAAGTCACCCTCCTCCAAACTTAAAGGGCGCACCACCAATGCGTAGCGGCGCGCTTCAGCCAATCCAAAGGCGGCAACGCGGCGTACCCGTTGAAGGTCGGCGTCACCTATGGCCTCGCCCCGCTGCTGGCGAACCAGCAGCGCTTCAAGCTGTAGCAGCGTGCCTGTAAACGCCTGCGAAAGCGTGTCGTGTACTTCACATGAAAGGCGCATGCGCTCATTGGCAACTGCCTCATGGCGGTATAGCAGCGCCACAGCATTCGCGCGCTGGGCACAATCTCTGTTTACAGCTGCGGCAATGGCTGCAGCTGCGCCCTGAAGTACTTGTATTTCAGACTCGCTCCACGTCCGCGCAGTTCGAATATCGTCAAAACCGATGCAACCCCAGAAACACTTCTCAACCATAATGGGCACCATCAGGTCACTAAGTGTTGCGCCAACTTCATTGAACGCAGCGTTGACACCCGTGCGGGTTGCGGTGGTAAATTGCACTGACTCCCCACGCCGCATAGGCTTGAGCACCTCGGGAAAGTCCAGATCTCGGCATACCAGCACGTTATCGCCAGCGTTAACGCTGCGTACACCCAGGCCGCAAGATTCAGCAATCAATGTAACGCTCGCGTCGCCTTCGTTGTTAGCAAAAACATACACACGATCAAGACTGGTTAAAGTTTGCAGCTTATCGAGGGCGGCTTTTATAGCGGTTAAAAGATCAGATTCCGCTGCCAAACAACGCGATGCTTCAACCACAGCAGTAAGCAGGCGCAGCTGTGTTTGCTCAGCTTGCAATTTTTCAGCTGCAAGGCGCGCATCAACCGCCTGCTGTTCATCGCGGCTGATCCGGCTTGCAATGATGGTACTCAACAGCTTTAGCAGCGTTGTTTCTTGTTCGCCCCACCCATAGTGAAGGTCAACACTGTCAAAGCAAATCACGCCCCAATAGCCCTGATGGGTGATAACAGGCGCGCCAAAATAACTTTGTGTGCCTAAACTGTGCTGCGTCGCAGCTGCAGCCGGAAACTGGTTGTCAGCTCTGTAGGTATAAGTTCCAAATTCTTTCATTTGGTCGAGCAAGTGCCGGCTTTCAGGGTCATCGTTCAGAAAAATGCTGTGCTCGGCATGGTCGCTTTGGCGCGGCCATCCGCGGGCCATCCATTCAAAACGTGCAATGTGCGCCAATGCATTCCTAGGCGCAACGCGTTCCTGTCGCAGCATCACAATGCGTATGAATCCCGAGGTTTCGCCTACTGTTTTGAGGGCATCATTAATAGCCGTGTCAAAAGTCGTTTCTGCGTGCAATATCTCGGTAGCGCGGGTTAATGAACGCAGCAATCGCAATTCGCCCTGTGCAGGCGCGGTTGCGGCGGGTACGGTGTCGGTTTGCATCGACCGTATTCTGGCGTATTGGTGTTGTCAGTCGTTGGCGTTGTTGGCTGCCTGAAGTGGCCAACCTGCTGGGTAGTTCACCAGTTCTAGTTGCAAGCCCCAAGGCGCCAAAAAGTACAACCACTGAAGGCCTTTGGATGGGCCATCGGCGATCAGTTTGATGTCGCCCATCACCGTGACGCCAGCAGTTTTTAGTGCATTGACTGCTGCTGACAGGTCGTCAACAAAAAAAGCCGCATGATGGCCCGCGCCGTCGCTGTTGCGTGGCCGCCAGTCGTTTTGGTCAGGGCTGGTGTATTCAAAAAGCTCCAACATGCCGCCGCCGGGCAGGCTTAGCATGCGCAACTTTTTAAGTAGGCTGCGCGGGTTGACCCCCAGATTGACTTCCATCCAGTCGTCAGCAGCCAGATACGGCCCG
>JAYWHF010000157.1:0-4532 GCA_043777855.1 Gammaproteobacteria bacterium
TAAATTGCTGGGTGAAAAAGAGATACCGCTGAATGATTAGTATAAAAAACATTCCCACTTTGACTTTTGACACATTTCGTTCAATTCGCCTATACTGGACAAATCGAACGAAACTAAGAGGATTCGACCATGGAAGCACTGACCGCCAATGAAGCTAAATCACAATTTGGTGACATGTTGTTAAAAGCACAGCGCGCACCCGTCCAAATCAATAAGAATGGCAAGCCCATCGCCGTTATTATGTCGATGGATGACTATGAAGGTATGGAGGCACTGAAGTTAGGATTATTGCAATCAAGAGTGGCCAAAGCAAAGGCTGATCTTGAATCAGGCAATTTCATTGACGGTGAATCCTTTTTCGATAGCCTTGAAGCCGGAAAGCATGACTGATTTTTTATTGGTTGGTGATAAATTGGCAACGCAATAACACTTAACAACAACTTGGTATAGAAGGAGAACTGCTTTGCTAAAAGTTCACGTTTGGCCACCTCATGGAAACATGGTGGGACATGCTTCACTTTCGTTTGGGACGAACTACATCAGTTTTTGGCCGAAAGATGGCGCAGGAAAAAAAGATTTAAAAATCAAGACCAGTCATCCCGGTCATTTTATGAAAGCCCTGCAAGAAGATATTGTCTCTGAAGGTAATCGCCAACCAACAACTGTAATAATTCCAATTATCAATGAGGAGAAATTATCACGATTTATTGCTGATCTGATGTCGAATACCCCGAGGTATCAGCTCGCTAAATATAACTGTTCCCATGTGGTTGCAGAGTGTCTGAAAGTAGCGTGCGAGAAAGAGCCGAGTTTTCATCCTTGTGCTCATGAATATGGCCGACTTGGCAGAGTTCTCGGCCGGGGAATTTGGACGCCCAGTGAAATTTTGAAATACGCCAGAGAGCTGGCGGGCGCTGTAAAGGTCAGGCATTAGTATGAACGTTATTTATAGTAAGCATTACAACATTAATTTAGGGTTGTTGAGCTACTTACATCCTTTTGATGGCGCTAAATTCAAGGCAATCCATGAAGGATTACAAGCCAATAAAGAAGTTGAATTTATTGAGCCATCAGAATCTGTGAGCATGGAAATAATTGATGAATTTCTTTCCAGCATAATGCGTCATCGGGTGAGAAATAAAAATGGTATCTTTCAGGCGCTAGAGGTTCCCCGCATCCCACTAATTAATTTTTCATTTCTTGATCGCAAAATACTGACGCCAATGCGCTGGGGAGTTGCTGGAACTATTCTTGGTGCAACACAAGCGCTAAAAAATGGCGGTGTTTATTGGAATTTATCTGGTGGCTACCATCACGCCATGCAACAAAATATGGAAGGCTTCTGTATTTATAATGATATTGGTATTTGTTATCAGCAATTAATTAAAAATGGGCTACTGTCAGCCGATGACAAAATTCTGATCATTGATACCGATGCTCACCACGGCAATGGCAATGCTTATACCTTCATGGATAATGATCGGGTCACACTTTTAGATGTCTACAATGCGGGTATTTATCCAACATCAGCCTACACGCGTGAGCGCGTTAATATCGCTGTTCCTCTTCAACCAGGTACTGAAGGAAATACCTATTTAAAACTCTACAAAGAAGCCTTAAAAAAACTTGATGGCGATTACCGCCTGGCTTTTGTCGTTGCGGGAACTGACGTCCTGACGTGCGATAAATTGGGTGGGCTTTGTTTAAGTATCGATGATGTTGTCGCTCGTGAAAAACTTACCGTCGAGGCGCTCCATGAGCGGTCTATTCCGACCGTTATCCTGGGTGGTGGCGGCTACTCCAAAGAAAGCGCCAGCTGCGTGATCAGTGCTGTATCCGCCTGTGCGGGGTTACAACAATAACAATGGGTAGAACACCGTTTACCTATCGCTTAACCCTCGATGCACAGTCTGATCTCGTTGACATTCGCCGATATACCCTTCGCCAATGGGGTGTCGTGCAATCGCAAAAATATATAGCAGAGCTCAAACAAACTATTCGCTTGCTTGCTGACACTCCCACGCTTGGTAAGCCGAGGCCAGATGTTGCGCCAGAAGCATTGAGTTTTCCCTGCGTCAGTCACGTTATTTATTATCTGCTGCACCGTGAACAAATCATTGTATTTGGTGTATTGCATAAACGAATGGTTCCTTCTAACCACCTTGAGCATCGAGAAATTCTTTAACACAATTGATCTCGTATTCAACGTGGACTCACAATGGAAAACAGCAAACGTCTTCAATTATTATCCGCCACAGAGGTCACAGAACTTTATGCTCGGCCAATCTTTAATGCTTACGAGAAAGAGCTGTATTTTACGCTAAGCAAAACGGAACAAGTGGTATTGGATAAGCATACCAATACTAAAACGCGCGTGTACTTCATCCTGCAATTAGGTTACTTCAAAGCAAAGCAGCAATTTTTTAATTTTTCATTTGAAGATGTTAGTGACGATGTTCAATTTATTTTTAACGCTTACTACAATGAAGCTGAATCTGGGCGCCTTTCCGGTGGAATATCACGGGACTACGCTCGAATACAACGACAAGCAATTATGACATTGTATGGCTATCGTAATTGGTCATCCGATTATGTGCAAAGTATCGAATCCCATATTGGTGAGTTACTCAGGTACCATCCCAAGGGACACAGCGCTTTTCGACAACTGCTAACGTATTTTGATCACCAAAAAATTGTAATCCCTTCTTATAGCACACTTCAAGATATGTTCAGTGATGCGTTTTCCGCTGAAGAAAAACGACTGAATGCAATTATCATGGCCATACCCACGTTCGAGAAGGATCAGCTATCGTTGCTGCTGAATCGAGATGACGGTATCACGAAACTTAATATTATCCGTGCCGACCAAAAAGATTTTCAATACACAGCGGTCAAAGCAGAAGTTGATAAGGCCTTGCGGATTGTTGATTTGTACACATTCGCCACACAGTTTATTCCTACGCTTCAATTATCAAAAAATGCGATACGGTACTATGCCGATATCGCAGATCAATATGCAGCTTCTCGCTTAAGACGGCTAAATAAGCCTCAACAATGGCTGCACACACTCTGTTTTGTATACCACCGTTACCAGCAAATTATGGACAATCTCATTGTGACCTTTAATTATCACACGAGAGCCATCATGGACGCTGGTAAAACCTATGCATCTATTGCTCAGATGGAGCATAGCTCCGGCATTGTGGTCGACTTTCCAAAGCTTGCACAATTTCTCAAATGGTTTCCAGCTCGCAGCAAACAAATGACTCATGAATAATTGGATAAAACAGCTTATGGTATTTTACCCAAAGAGCAATTCACTGCGCTCGCCGAATTTCTGGATGGCAACGCCTTTGATAAAAAAGCCGCTCAATGGGAATTCTATGCAAAGTCCTCTCGAATATTTTCGCTGTATCTACGTCCGATATTCACAACAGTTTGTTTCGAGTATTACAAAGAGAATAGCCACATTATGGCGTTGATCGATGTGCTGAAGTCGCACTATGTCAGCGGAAAAAATCCGGCAACATTAAAAATTTGCGATGACCTCGGACTCACCGTACCAAAAAGCATGACGAAATACTTGAAACGTAAACCCACGGATCAGCATATCGATCCCTATCTGTTTGAGTTTTTTGTTTACCAAAAAATTTACCATGAAATTGATCGAGGTAGACTTTATTGCAATGACAGTGTTTCTTACTGTGACATCGACACTGATTTGATTGATGATGCCCTGGTTGACGATGTCGAAGCCATTGCGACTGACTTTGGCTATCCTAAAATACCCATTTATTGCGACCAACGATTAGATGATGCACTTCAAGAATTAAATGAGACGTGGGATAAAACGACAAGCAATATTGAAGGGAATAATAACCCCGGGTTTAGCACTAAGGAGACCAAGACTGGACAGCAATGGAGCTTGCTTTACGATAGTGTTGAAAAGCTCGATGACGCATTTTTTAAAACCCTGCCCAAAGTGGAGATCGCTAACATTGTTATGTTTATTGGCGATCTTATTGGCATGTGGGGTGGGTTTACTCACATGAAAGATCGTTATGCAAAACGGAAAAAGCCTGTTGCATTGGCGATCAATGCTTGCTTATTATCAGAAGCCTTTGGATTTGGCGCGTTGAAAATGGCGGATATGTCAGACGTAGAGCTAATTCAATTGCGGTCAACGCGAGAAGACTTTATTCGGATTGACACCTTATGCACGGCCAGTGATATTGTTAGCAACTATATCCACGCATTACCTATTTTTAAACAATGGAATCTGCTCGATGACAAAGTGTTGGCCGATGCCGATGGCCAGAAATTTGCCACCAGTGACAGCACCATCCAATCGCGCTATTCGAGAAAATATTTAGGCAAAGGCCGTGGCATTTCGCTATACACGTTGATCGCTAACTTTGTAGCCGTAAATGCCAAGAACATTGGCCTAAACGAGTATGAGGGACACTCGCTTTACGATATGATTTACGGCAATAAAACCGAAATTGATATCAGCATGGTGACGGGCGATAACC
>JAYWHF010000158.1:0-4532 GCA_043777855.1 Gammaproteobacteria bacterium
TCCAAATTCGCAATGCGTTTTTTACAAACTTCTATTTCATTTTCGAGGCCCTGATTACTTTCGCCTGAACCCAAAAGCGGCTCAAGTGCTTGCTGAAAAATATCCCAGTATTCTGCTGAGCCAATTGGTTCGGTGGTGCCTAGTTCTTCTGCACGTAAAAAGGCGTATCTTACCGCTAGAATACGTTGAAAAAGTGAGGCGTCTTTGGTTTGCTCGGTGCCAATACTCCCCTCCGGAGAGATCAGCTCATATTGCTGGGATGTTGCGTCGAGCACCTCATTTAGAAAATTTTTATAGCTTTTTGGAGGGTTTACCGGCGGTACGGTTTTTGATGTTGGCACCAATAGGCTAGCGTTTTTTTTGTTATCCTTGGGCTCGCGAAGTAGGGCTATGAGTTTTTCTTGTTGGTGTTTTAGTAGGCTTTTCAGCCTTCGGGTATAAACGAAGAGTAGTATCGCTGTGATAAGTAAGACGGCATAAATCTCGGCGGCGACGATTAAAATTGTATTAGATACCTGCATCTGTTGAGCTCAGCATAACGTTGTTAACTACGTGGGGCGTTGGTCTGCACGAGTGATTAGTGGTGGTCTGTATGAACGAATAATTCGTCGTTCATACATTGTGGTACTTATATTATGGTGCTTATATTATGGTACAGCCATTGTGGTACATACATTATGGTACATCCATTATGGTACATACTTTTGCGATATACGAATTTTGCGACTGTCTAGTCAGTGCGTTAAAGAAAAATAGAGGGCTATGTGAACAAATTATATATTTTACAAGAGCGGGTATCGGTCTCTAAGCTTCAGGCTCCCGCTCCCAGTTCTGATACTTTGCATGAGGTTTTTAAGGCCGCTGTGCGAGCGGCGGACCACGGTATGATGCAGCCCAGGCGCTTTTTAGTCATTTCCGGCGAGGGTTTGGGGCAGTTAAGTCGGGTGTTTGTGGAGGCAGCTTCGAAAACTAACGCGGCAATATCGCCTACGGTATTGGAAAAAGTTCGAAATATGCCCAATCGCGCACCGATGATTATTGTCGCTATTGCGAAATGTCGAAAGGATACAAAAGTTCCTCGCGAAGAGCAGGTCATTGCATGTGGTGCTTCCATACAGAATATACTTAATGCGGTCTTTGCCCTAGGTTACGGTGCCATATGGCGGACCGGAGAGATGGCGCGAGACCCTCATGTTAAGCATGAGTTGGGCTTGGTTGCCGATGAGGAGATTGTTGGGTTCGTCTATTTAGGTACTCCGATACAGGAATTCGCGAGCCCCCCCAAGGTTGATGTAGAGCGTAGTTATAAAGTGTGGCCAGAAAAATGACATTGCATTTGGAGGTCGTGTTGTGTACATTGCGCGCCTTCAAGTTGTGTGTAGGCAATTCAAAAAGTTTTGGTGAGGTGTCCGAGTGGCCGAAGGAGCACGCCTGGAAAGTGTGTATATCGCAAGGTATCGAGGGTTCGACTCCCTCTCTCACCGCCATTTCAAGGAATAGTTAATGAAAGTGTGCATACTTCCACTTTTACCCGTATTTCTCCATAGTGAATAGAAAAGAGTTTTTCTGTACTCTGTTGATTTATAAAGTATTAATGTGCCAAGCTCCTTTGGCTTTCTTAAACTAATGCTTGACGCACCGCGGTCTGATCAATAGAATGCGCGCCTCCACAAAGCACTCATAGCTCAGCTGGATAGAGTACTCGGCTACGAACCGAGCGGTCGGTGGTTCGAATCCACCTGAGTGCACCATATAGAATAAGGGTTTAGCCGTGATGGCTAAGCCCTTTTTTTATTCTGGTGTAAAGTTGCAGTGTAAAAAAATCATCTTTTAGCGTTCATTTCTTGAGATTTCCGGATGTAAATTTTTCGCGATCTTTTGCTTAAATACCCGCTTGAGTTCAATCCTAGATTTCAATCAAAACTCCTGCTCACGAGTTTTTTATAGGCTCCAATATCTTTACTCTTTCGTAAAGCGTCATAGGCGAGTTGCAGACTAGTTTTAATCGATGAGGACTAACAAGCGCCGTAAGCTTTAGCGTGGGTGCCTAAATTTTTTCATGCAAATTAAAGGCACAAAAAACCCCCTAATACGGGGCTTTTCTGCAAAACTAATTCTCTGCAAAATTAATAAAGTGGCGGACCGGACGGGGCTCGAACCCGCGACCTCCGGCGTGACAGGCCGGCATTTTGTCTGGCTCGGCGAGTATATAAGTCGGATATCACAGATTGCGCTCTATTTTTTTACCAGCTGCCCCAGCAGTTGATATACTCCCTGCTGAATTTCTATGAGGTGAGCTATGCGCTCTCAAATTAAGTTATTTAGTGTATTCCGGCTCGGGCTGATTGCCGCTATTTTGCTCTTGGTCTCGTTAAGCTTTTCGGCTTACGCGGCCATCGAGACCCATTCATTCGCCACCGCTGTGGAACGCAAAAGGTACCAGAGTTTTATCGAAGAAATGCGTTGCCCCAAATGTCAAAATCAAAATCTAGCGGGCAGTGACTCGCCTATCTCAGCTGATTTGCGCCGCGAAATCTATCAAATGATTGAAGCTGAAAAATCAGATCAGGAAATAGTGAATTATATGGTTGCTCGTTACGGAGATTTTATTCTGTATCGTCCTCGCGTTACGCCAGCAACTTACGTTCTATGGATTGCGCCAATCGTGTTACTGATTGGCGGTATTGTTATTTTGCTGGTCATGTTAAGAAAAAGACGACAGCTTGCATTGACTCAAACCGACACCATGCTCACCGCGGAGCAACAGCAGCGCTTAAGTTCGCTTTTGGCGGATAAGAAAAATGATAATTCGGCGAGAAGTGCTGACTCAGCAAATAGTGCGGTAGATGTTGCCAAAACAGGCGAGAAAAAGCCTCGCGCTTCAAGAAAAAAGCCCGCGAAAAATAACGAAAAAAGTAATCAGGAGCCACAATAATGCTATCGCTTTTGTTAGGTTTTACTATTTTGGTTTTTGCTGCTGTAGCTTTTATGGCTTGGCCTTTATGGCGTTATCGTCAATCCGCGAACCCTAGTGTTGATAACAGTGAAACCAAAGCTCGACTTGCTGAAAATGTGCGTTTGTTTCGCGTACATCTTGCTGAGCTCGAAAGAAGTCTTGCGTCGCAAACGATAGGCGAAGAACAGTTTTTGCAATTAAAGCTGGAGTTAGAGCGTAATTTATTAGATGACGAGGCAAATTTTCGTAGCGTTGGCCACACAGCGTCATCATTTTTTGGCATTAAATCGGTTGCTGTTTTTTCGTTTGTTATTTTGTGCGCTGGCGTTTTGCTGTATTACAAATTAGGTAGTGCTGAAGACGTGTCAGTGCAAATTTTGCAACAGCAGAAAATGCAGCAAGATTATCAAGACATGCAACAGAATCGAAACCCTGATCAGGTTCTTGCGAAAGCGTTAATTGCCGAATATCGATCACGTTTAGCGGTCAAACCCGACAACGTACAGTACTGGTTTTTATTGGCGCGTAGTGAAATGGAAGTTTCCAATTTCGCGGAGGCAGCAACGGCTTACCAGAGAGTACTTGATCTTGACCCTCAGTCTCCCATGATTATGGCTGAGCTGGCGCAAGCTATGTTTTTGCGAGATGGCAACAAAATGAGTTCTTCCATTGCCGATC
This sequence comes from Gammaproteobacteria bacterium, assembly GCA_043777855.1. GTDB lineage: Bacteria > Pseudomonadota > Gammaproteobacteria > Pseudomonadales > Cellvibrionaceae > Cellvibrio. Next base: position 3,635 of record JAYWHF010000158.1, read on the forward strand.
TTGCAAAAAGCACATTGACGCTTGATCCGAAAAATACATTGGCGCTCGGCCTTGCGGGGATCAACGCTTTCAATAGCAAAAGCTATCGCGAGGCCATAGGTTTCTGGCAACGAACCGTGGACTTGGTTGGTGCTGATTCGGCGGGAGGGCAAGCTTTGGTAGCCGGAATTGATCGCGCGAAACAGCAATTTATCATTGAAGGCGGCAAGTTCGAAGACTTAACGGCTAAGTCTACCTATGCAGTGACGGTGTTTGTGAGCTTGGGCGATAAGGTAAAGGCCAGTCCTGATCAGGTTGTTTTTGTCTATGCTCGGGCTTGGAAAGGAACGCCCATGCCCTTAGCCATTATGCGGTTAAAGGTGTCGGACCTGCCGAAGCTCGTCACTCTGGATGAAACCATGGCCATGTCACCCATGGCAACGCTTGCGAATACCGCGGATATCGAGGTTTTAGCGCGAGTTTCTGCGGATGGCAGTGCGCAAACAAAAGTCGGTGATTGGCAAGCTAAGCTAGGGCCGATTTCTATGGCCTCTGTGCCTGAAAAAATTGAATTGCTTATCAATGAACAGGTTTCGGCGGAAAATACTAAACCGTAAAAAGCACAGTATTGGAATCCTTAGCCCGATTTTTGTTTTTGAGCGGCGCTTCCAATCTGGCGCCGTTGTTTAAAATTTACCCAAGTCATGCGTGTCGTGTCTTTACATCCCTTATTGCGCGCAAATGACCTTATAAAGCCTGCTTAACACGTGTAGAATTCCGCCTTTTATAGATTTGCTGAGCCGATAAAGTTCTGGCCTTGCTCAGGTCAAAACAATAATGAAATCAAATAGCTAGCTAAACTTGGTTTGATGGCTTGATAAGCTTCTGGCGCTCAGTGCCCTTATTATTTCAGAGTGAC